>JBGPMY010000117.1:0-6082 GCA_041487235.1 Dehalococcoidia bacterium | reverse complement strand
CCTTCCAGCGCCACCGCCTCCTCGTGCTGCGTCTCGAGACCCGCAGACCGTGCCACGACGCCGTTGGCCCCGTCCGCGCCGATGACGATGCGGGCGGCGTACGAACCGGAGTCCGTGCGTACGATCCACGGCTGCGTCAGGCCAAAGCCTGACCCCCCGTTTGTGTCAACGGAGCGGACGCCTTCGCCGTCGCGGAAGTCGGCGCCGGCCTCGGCGGCGCGTTCGGCCAGGAAGCTGTCCAGCCGGCAGCGCTGGGTCATGTAGGTCAGCGGCGCGCGGAATCGCCTCTCGAAGGTGGGCCCCAGACGCAGCGAGAAGCGGGCGCCGTAGACCGTCCGCTCGACAACAGGGCTGAGGTCGACGTCCTGAAGCGCCGTGGCGGCGCGCAGGGTTACGCCGCCACCGCAGGGCTTGTCGCGGGGGAAGCGGCGCTTGTCCAGGAGGAGCACAGAGGCGCCTTCGCGGGCGAGCAGCCGGGCGGCAGTGCTGCCCGCCGGCCCGGCACCGACGACGATTGCGTCGTAGGTCATTGCAAGGGGGTCACGCCGTCTGCGGGGGAGGGGCGACTCGCAACGGGATTCGCACCATCTCAGCCCCCTGGATGATCACTCGAACGGAGTACGATCCATAGTCATTGAACGCGACGTTTTGTAAGAGCACGGCGATGCGCGCAATCCCTTCTGTCCCGGCGCTAGGTCGGGGTACCTCGAAGCGGCTGGTAATCGCCGGTATTACATCGTTGCCGTCGGCATCAATGAGGCGGACTTCCATGTCTTTGTTTCCAGCCTCTGTGACGCTTGCCCGAAGCTGAACAACCAGGTGGAAGTAGGGATGGGTAACGGGGACCTGCGCAGCGTAAATTGTGTCAAAGCCGATGCCTAGGGCGTTTATCTTGCCGACGATTTCAGCGTGGTCACAGATGAATGCGAAGTCGACGTCCATGAGCCTTTCCCTCTCGTCCGGGCATAGGCTAGTGGCTTTGGCTTACCGCTCGGCCGGCTACGGAGTTCAACGACAGCGACCAGTCTCTTGGGCACGTCGCGGGCGATCTTGATCCTCGGTTCCATGACCATCGGCTGCCTCCCTAGGGAGAATCACTATAGCAAGCCGCCGCCCCCGCCCGCAAGGCTGAGGGCGCAGGTCACGGTGGGCTTGTTCCTATCGCCGCCAGAACGGCGTCGGCCATCACCCGGTACCCCTTATCGTTGGGGTGAATCAGGTCGGTGAAGATATACTCCTTCGCCTTGCCCACAAACAGCGGGTAGATGTCCACCAGCGTCACACCGCTCTCGATCGCCTGGGCCCGGATCCCGTCGTTCAGCCCTTCCGGGAAGGCGGTGTCCGGCGTCCCCTCCAGCGCTAGCTGGCCCACCGGATCGAACGCCTGGATGCCGCCGGAGAACGGGTTGTACAGCGTCATCAGCACGATGCGCAGGTCTGGATCGGCCGCCTGCAGATGGTCCAGCGCCTCCTTCAGGTTCGGCCTGAAGGAGGCCATCGCGCCCCGCAGGGCGTCCACGCACTGCGGTTTCTTCAGGGCCTCCGTGAGATTGGGGCAGGTGCCGGGCAGCACGAGCCGGAAATAGAGGTTCAGGAGGTCGTTGCCGCCGATCTCCAGCGTCACCAGCGTCACGTCGTTGTTCGGGTCGCCGTCCGTCTTCCGCTTCTCGATCTCAGCGACCGCGGCGTCCACGTGCCCATGGCTCAGCAGTTGCGCGCTGGTGTCTCCGCTCTCCCCCAGGTTCAGCAGGCCGACTCCGTCGCCCAGACCCTGGTGCACCAGCGGCACGAACGCCGTCGACCGCCCGTCGGTCGCGCCCACGCCCTCCGACAGCGAGTCCCCCAGCGCGATGTACAGCGGCTCGTCAGCGCTGGCCGATTGAGTGGTGGCGACCGTGGCAGAGGCGGCGGCAGACGATGGCGATGGCGCTGGCGATGACGCCTTGGGCGCGCCGTCCGATGAGCCGCAGGCGAGCCCGAAAGCCAGCAGAGTCAGGATGAGGAATAGCGAGCGTCGCACGCGTCTATCTTACGCCTTCGACACGGGATGAGTGGAGAAGGTTAGGCGTTGATGAGGGCGACGCCGGCGGCCAGCCAGAAGAGCGCCTGGAAGAAGATGGCGCCGCTCATCAGGAGGTAGGTCGCCGCCCGTTCTTTCCACTGGAAGCCCAGAGCGGCGACCAGGTTCGTCGCCAGGATGGCCGTGGCCCCCGCCGGTATCTTGAGTATCTCCAGCCGCGAGTGCGTCGTGATGTCGCCGATGGGCGGAAATGCGATGGTGATCTCGCGGTTGAGGCTGGGATAGACGGCGAAGATGAACCCCCAGAGGGCGACGTTCAGGAGCACGGCGGCCAGCGCCAGAAGCTGCGCCAGCCGGTCGGCCCAGATGGGGTGAGCGGAGAGCGGGTCGCGCTCGATGGCGGACGGTCGGTTGGGCTTGGCCGCCTGCTGAAAGCGCTGCGCCTCCGCGATGAAGCGGACGGGATCCTGCGGGCTGAGGGCGTAGGTCGCGTCTGAGGTCTGCACGTATACCAGCTCCTCCGGCGCGCGATGCGTGGAGAAGAACAGCACGCGCCCCAGACCTTCCACGTACCCTTTTCCAACGTGGTATCCCCACCAGCTCAGGCCCTGTACCTGCGGCCGCTGCTCGCCACGGCCGTGCATCAGCTTTTCGATGCGGTCGATGGAGATGAAGTGCTTGATCGGCCCCCAGCCGATCGTCAGTCCCGCGCGATCCATGACGTAGCGCAGGCTGTGGCAGCCGTAGGCCCAGAAGGCGAAGACGAGTGACAGGAGGGTAAGGCCGCCGGCGGCCAGGTAGGCCAGGAACTGCGGGAAGGAGATGGGCCAGTCCGACGCCTTCGCCAGGAGCGCCGCCGCCAGCGCCAGCGCCGCGAGCGAGGCGCCTGCGCCGATCACCGTGCCCGTTGTGCGGGCGGGCCGCTGGATGGTTACGCCTTGACCCTGGATGGTTACGCCTTGACCTTTGAGTAGCATGGGGTGCACCAGTGGGAGTACTTGGGGTTTCTGCCGGTGATGATCTGGAAGTAAAGCTTGACCAGGCGGCTGGCTATGGGACCCATCTTGCCGTCGCCTATGGGCCGCCGGTCCAGCTCGACAACCGGGGTGACATGGGCCGCCGTGCCGGTCATGAAGCACTCGTCGGCGGTGTACAGTTCGGTGCGGTCAATGTCCCGTTCCACAGTCTCGATCCCCAGCTCCTCTCGGGCCAGCGTCATCACGGTGTCGCGGGTGATGCCCACCAGGATGTTGGACGAAGGCGGCGGCGTGATCAGCTTGCCGCCGTCGACGATGAAGATGTTCTCGCCGGAGCCTTCCGATATGTGCCCGCGCTCATCCAGCATGATCGCCTCGTCGAAGCCGTTGAGTTGGGCCTCCGTCTTGGCCAGGGCGGAGTTGGCGTAGATGCCGGTGATCTTGGCGCGGGCCGGAATGCCCGTGTCCTCCACCCGGCGCCAGGATGACGTAGCGCAGCGCGCCCCCTTCTCGATGTCCAGGTATGGCCCGAAAGGCGCGACGAAGATCAAGAAGTCGTCCTCCAGGTCGTGTAGGCGCACGCCCAGCACCTCGGAGCTCTTGTAGGCCAAGGGTCGAATGTAGACGTCCTCTCGAAAGCCGGACATCTCCACCAGCTTGGTGGTGACGGAGTACAGCTCTTCGTCCGAGTAGGGGAAGTCGATCCGCATGATGCGGCAGCTCTTGCGCAGCCGCGCGTAGTGCTCCCTGATGCGGAAGAGGTAGACCTGGCCTTCCTCTTCGTTCCAGTTGCCGCGGATCCCCTCGAATACCGCCGTGCCGTAGTTGAAGGCGTGGGTCATGATGCCTATCTTGGCCTCTTCCAGAGGCACGATCTGCTTTTTGAAATAGGCGTACGGCGTCGCCATGAGGGGCTCCCTTCGACTTCGCCCGGGACAGGCCTTTCGCGCGGGATGTGGACAAGTATAACGGCGAGCGACAGGTTGAGGCAAATTTGGTGGAGGGTGTGCGCGTTGCCGCTGGCGGCGGCCGCCGCGGCGGCCTTCGCCCGGCGCTGTCGCGGCGGGTCGTTTCACCGCCTAACAGCGCGTGAGCAGAATGCGAATGTAGGGGCGTAGCATGCTACGCTCCTACGCCTGCTATCGCACTGCGTCCCAACGCCCGGTGCCGAACTGCGTCCCTTCCCCCGTTCGTCCTGAGCGTAGTCGAAGGACCCCTCTGACAGCAGCGAACACTGAGCGGAGCCGCTCAGGCGGAGTCGAAGGGTGAGCGCTTCGTGGCAAGACGGCGTGCCGTTTCACCCCCTGACAGCGAGAATGTAGGGGCGCAGCACCCCTCGCAGCAACTCTTTTGCACCGATTCACGGCGTGCTGGCCGTGATGGTGATCGCGCGACGCGTCCTGGGCGTGCTGCGCCCCAACGCCGCGATCCCCACGCCATTCCTTCCACTCCCCTGTGACTGCTGTGGTTTAGCGCGGGACGGCGGCTTTCTTCTGGCGAGCGCGGCCGTGGGCGGCGAGGGTCAGTTTGCGCAGGCGGATGTTCTTGGGCGTCACTTCCAGGCACTCGTCCTCGCGCAGGAATTCGAGGGATTGCTCGAGGGAGAGCTGGCGGTGGGGGATCAGCCGCTCCAGCTCCTCGGCGGTGGAGGAGCGGATGTTGGTGGTCTTCTTCTCTTTCGTGGGGTTGACGTCCATGTCCTCGGCCCGGGCGTTCTCGCCCACGATCATCCCCTCGTACACTTCCACGCCGGGGCCGACGAACATCGTGCCCCGCTCCTGAAGGTTCATCAGGGCGTAAGAGGTCGTGGGGCCGCGACGGTCGGCGACGAGGCTGCCGGTGGGGCGGGTGCGCAGCTCGCCGTGCCAGGGCTCGTACCCCTCGAACACGTGGTGGAGGATGCCCGTGCCGCGCGTCTCGGTCAGAAACTCTGTGTGGAAGCCGATAAGGCCTCGGGCGGGGACGATGTACTCCATGCGCACCCAGCCGGTGCCGTGGTTGACCATATGCTGTAGCCGGCCTTTGCGCAGGGCGAGGAGCTGGGTGATGACGCCCAGGTAGTCCTCCGGGGCGTCGATGGCCAGGCGCTCGACGGGCTCGCATAGCCGGCCGTCGATGACCCGAGTCACCACCTGCGGCTTGCCGGCGGTCAGCTCGAACCCCTCGCGCCGCATCGTCTCGACCAGGATGGCGAGCTGGAGTTCGCCGCGGCCCTGCACCTCCCAGGTGTCGGGCCGCCCGGTGGGTAGCACGCGGATGGAGACGTTGCCGACGACCTCGGCGTCCAGCCTGTTCTTGACCAGACGGGCTGTCAGCTTCGTGCCGTCCAGACCCGCCAGGGGCGAGGAGTTGATGCCGATCGTCATCGACAGGCTGGGCTCGTCGACGCTGATGACGGGCAAAGGACGTGGATCGTCGGGGTCGGCCAGCGTCTCGCCGATGGTGACGCCGGGCAGGCCGGCGATGGCAATGATCTCGCCGGGGCCGGCCTCTTCGGCCTCGACGCGGTCCAGCGCCTCCGTGAGGTGGAGCTGGGTGACCTTGACACGCTCGATGCTGCCGTCGACTCGGCACCAGGCCACGGTCTGGCCGCGGCGAATGGTCCCGTGGCGCACACGGCAGAGGGCGATGCGGCCGACATAGGGCGAGGCGTCCAGGTTGGTGACCAGCGCCTGGAGGGGGTGCGTCTCGTCGTAGCGCGGCGGCGGGACGGTCTGCAGTAGCGTTTCAAACAGGGGTGTCAGGTCGACCCCCGGGTCGTCAGGGTCGAGCGATGCCTGGCCGCTGCGGGCGTTGCAGTAGACGATGGGGAACTCGATCTGGTGCTCGTCGGCGTCCAGGTCCAGGAAGAGCTCGTAGACCTCGTCCACTACCTCTTTGGTGCGGGCGTCGGAGCGGTCGACCTTATTGATTATGAGGAGGACCGGAAGACGCCGCTCCAACGCCTTACGCAGGACGAAGCGGGTCTGCGGCAGCGGCCCTTCGCTGGCGTCGACCAGCAGGAGGACGCCGTCGACCATGGTGAGGCCGCGCTCGACCTCGCCGCCGAAATCGGCGTGGCCGGGTGTGTCGACGATGTTGATCT
>JBGPMY010000116.1:0-6105 GCA_041487235.1 Dehalococcoidia bacterium | reverse complement strand
TGTGCCTGCCGATCGTCTCCTCACGCGCGTAGCCGGTGACCTCTGTGAACTTGGGATTGACGTACTGGATGCGGCCGTTGGCGTCGGTGAGGATGACGATGCTGAGGCCTTGCTCCACGGCGTGCTGGAACGTGCGCAGGTCTACGGACGTCGGCTCCTGAGCGGCTGCATCGTCCCCGGCGCCGGCGCGGCGCCGGCGTTCGTCGGCGGCATTGTCTGTCATGGCAGGCGACCTCTCCCTCTCCACGGTTGACTGGGGTGAGAGAAGTTGAGCCGACGAGCTCGCCTCTTGCGCAAGCTCACCTTCAAAGCGCCGCGCAGGTCGCCGCATCCGCGCGGAGTGACCCCCTATGTGGCGCGGATTATCGGGGTATTAGACCGGTATTGTCAAGTGTTTCGTGGCACGCGCGCGGCCCGCCCGGCTGCCGGGCAGGCGGTCTTCACGCGGACTTCACGCCGGAAGGGGCGGCCTGGCCCAGCCGCCGGCCGCCAAGAGTCCACGGCGCTGACCTCGCCGGTCGGGTCGCTTACCTGTGGCGTCTGCGTCTACGGCCCGAAGGCGTCCACCACGCCGATGGCGTAGGGCGCCTGCTCGCGGCAGGCGTCGCACTTCACGCACTTCGCCTGGTCTATGCGGTACGTGCCGTTGTCCCGCACCACGGCGCCCGTGGGGCAGATCGCCTCCGCCAGCGGCAGCAGCTCGGACTGGTGCAGCACCTCGTAGCGGATCAGGCCCGGGCAGCGCCCGGCCGGGCAGCGCTTGCGCTCCAGGTGCTCCATCACCTCTTCTTCGAAAAAGCGGAACATGGACATCACGCTGGTCGGGGCGCCCTGACCGTGGAAGCAGTTGGCGTTGGACGACAGCCGCCCCAGGAGCCTGATCAGCTCCAGGTCGGCTGTGCGACCGCGACCGGAGCTGATGCGCCGCAGGATCTCCAGCATCCGCCGCGTCCCCGCGAAACAGGTCGTGCAGCGGCCGCAGGACTCGTCCTCGGCGAACCACTCGAAGTAGATGCACAGGTCGACGATGCAGTTGGTGTCGTCGAGTACGACCAGCCCGCCGGAGCCCATCAGCATGCCCCGCTCGCGGAAGTGGTCCGGCTCTAGGCGGATATCGACGTCGCTGGCCGGGATGATGCCGGACAGCGGGCCGCCGGGCTGGATCGCCTTCAGCGTCCGTCCCTCAGGCGGGCCGCCGCCGGCGCCGACGATCAGGTCGCTCAGGGATGCGCCCAGCGGCACCTCGAGGATGCCCACGCGCTGGATCTGGCCCGACAGCGACCACATCTTGGTGCCCTTGTGCTTCTCCGAGCCGACGTTCGACCACCAGCCGGCGCCCTCCCGCAGGATGAGGGGGACGTTGGCGTAGGACTCCACGTTGTTGACGTTGGATGGCTGAGCGAAGACGCCAGCCTGCGCGGGAAACGGGGGCTTGATCTTGGGCATGCCGCGGCGGTCCTCCAGCGAGGCCAGAAGCCCTGTCTCGTCGCCGCAGACGTAGCTACCGGCGCCGCGCACCACCTCCAGATCGAAAGAGAAGGCACTGCCCAGGATGCTCTCCCCAAGCAGTCCTCTCTCGCGCGCCTGCTCCACGGCCTTGCGCATGCGCTCTACCGGCAGCGGGTACTCGTCGCGGATGTAGATGTAGCCGTAGTCGGCGTCCGTGGCCAGCCCACCGATGATCATCCCTTCGATGGTCGAGTGCGGATCGCTCTCCAGCAGGTTGCGGTTCACGAAAGAGCCTGGGTCGCCCTCGTCTGCGTTGCATATTATGTACTTGGGCTTGCGCTGCGAGCCACGCAGGAACTCCCACTTGCGGCCCGTCGGGAAGGCGGCCCCGCCGCGGCCCCAGAGGGCGGACTCCGACACCTCCTTGATGACCGCCTCGCCGCCGATCTGGAGCGCCTTGGCCAGCCCCTCGTAACCACCGTGCGCGATGTAGTGGTCGATGATCTCCGGGTCGATGACGCCGCAGTTGGCCATGAGCCGCCGCACCTGCCCGCGCCAGAAGGGGAGCGACGATAGCACCGGGACGCCGCCGAGGGGTTCGCCGTCGACGACGGCCAGGGTGTGCTCTGTCGCGATCCCGTCAGCCGCTATCGCTCGCTCGACGAGCGCCGGGACCTTATCCGCCGTCAGGTGCTGGTAGAGCACCGCCGGCCGGCCCGGCCGCTGGACTTCGACGATGGGTTCGGCGTAGCAGAGGCCCAGGCAGCCGGTCAGCATGACATCGGCTTCCAGTTGGCGTTCCTCCACCGCCCGGCGCAGCGCCGCCAGCGTCTCGTCCGCCCCGACGGCGCGGGAGCAGGTGGCCACACCCACCTTGATGAGCGTGCGCCGGGGCCGCGCGACAGCGTCCCAGGCCTTGTGCGCGGCTTGTCTGATCTCCTTGTAGGTGGCCATGATCTCTATGCAGTCGGGGCGGGCCTTGCCGCGGCGATCCACAGGCGGACTGAACGACCCATGCCTAAGTCGCCGCCTCTCCTTCGCCCGCTGCCACAACCTCGGCCTCATGCGGCGGTTCGGCCGCGGCCAGCGCCGGCTCGCCCCTCAGCGCGCGCGCCCACTCTATCGCGCGACTCACGGTCAGTGGTCCCAGCGAGCGGCCCTTGTGGCGGACCAGCGGCGCCAGGTGGCAGGTGCCATCACACTGCACGAGCCGCAGCTCGAACTTACCGTCCGAAGTGGCCCGATTCATCTCGCAGCCCAGGACAGCTTCCAGCGCCCGCCGGACGTTCATCGAACCTTTGAGCAGACAGGCCGGCCCGCTGCACCACTCGACGACCTCTTCGGCCGGCGGATTCGTCCTGACCTCCGAGTAGAAGTCGATCGTCCCGAAGATAAGGGCCGGCGTCGTTCGGAACTTCCCGGCCAGCAGCGGCACCGCCTCGCGAGGCACGTAGCCGAACTCGTGCTGGATGCGGTGAAGGGCGGCCAGCAGGTCGACGTTGTCCGGCCGCAGATCGGCGATCAGCTCGTTGACGCGGGCGACGATCTCCGTGCTGCCGGGCACGGGCGCAACGGGGGATGAGCGAGAGTTGTGACTGGCCTGCGAGAACAACTGGCGGCGTCTTTCGGAGTCCGATTGTGTCAGCCGTCACATATGATACGGGCGCGTACCGATGCGGGCAAGGCTGGCTGGGAGTGCAGCCGCGGCGCGAACTGCCCCCCTGCAGGCAGCCTCGCCACCGAGCCAGCCACCTCGGGGCCGAACGGCCGTATCCGCTGGCGGCCAGCGGCTGGTACAATCCTCGCGACTTGGCACAGGACTTCGCGAGCGACACTCCGGGCCGCGAGGGTGATCAGGGGTCGCTTCGCCGTACCCTCGGCCTGTTGGAGACGACGGTCGGCGGCGTCGGCATCATTCTGGGCGCGGGCATCTACGCCCTCATAGGAGCGGTGGCGGGAAAGGCCGGCGACGCAATGTGGGTCTCGTTCCTGATGGCGGCCGCTATGGCGACGGTCATCGGCCTCAGCTACGCGGAGCTGGCCTCAGCCTTCCCCCGGGCCGGCGCGGACTACGAGTACACACGGCAGGCCCTGGGCCAGCGTGCCTCCTTCATAGTCGGCTGGCTGATCGTCATCGGCGACCTGGTGGCAGCGGCGGCGGTGGCGCTGGGCTTCGGCGGCTATCTCAACACTTTCGTGAACGTGAGTCCCACGCTCCTGGCGTTGGCGGCGCTGCTGGTGGCGACGCTGATCGCCTTCTACGGCATCAAGGAAGCGGTCTGGGCGTCCATGGCGCTCACGGTCGTGGAAGTGGGAGGTCTGGTCTTCGTCATCGCCATCGGCGCGCCCCATCTGGGAGACGTTGACCTGCTGGACGCCCAGAAGGGGACGACGGGTATCTTCGCGGGGGCGGCGCTGGTGATGTTCGCCTTCATCGGCTTCCAGCAGATCGCCACGCTGGCCGAAGAGACCGTAGACGCGCCGCGCATCATCCCGAAGGCGATGATGCTGGCAATAGCGGTCACGGCGGGGATCTACCTGCTCGTGGCGATCTCCGCTATCAGCGTGCTGGGATGGCAGTCGCTCAGCGGGTCCGAGGCGCCCCTGGCGGACGTGGCGGCAGAGGTTCTCGGCGATCGCGCGTTCGACGTTATCGCCCTCGTCGCCTTGTTCTCGACTTCCAACACCGTCCTGCTGTTGCTGGTGGCCGCCTCGCGCCTGATCTACAGTATGGCCAGGGTGCGGGCGCTGCCCCGATTCCTCTCCTGGGTGCACCCGGGCGTGCAGACGCCGGCGCGGGCGATAGTGCTCTCGCTCGTGGTGTCGGCGGGCTTCGCTCTTTCCGGCGACATCGGCCTGGTGGCCGGGGCGACCAACTTCGCGGTGTTCATCAGCTTCGCGGCCGTCAGCCTTTCGCTCATCCTGCTGCGCTTCAGGCGACCGGACCTGCCAAGGCCCTTCCGAGTGCCGCTGAGCGTGGGCCGTCTGCCAGTGCTGCCGGTGATAGCGCTGGCCTCGGTCGCCTTCCTGGTGGCGAACCTGGAGGCGGAAGCGCTGATCATCGGCGGCGGGCTGTTCGTTTCAGGCATCGTCGCCATGGAGGCGCTGTCCCTGTGGCGGCCGGAGGAAGAGAGGCCAGACGGTAGAGGTTAGGGTTCGGTTCCGGCTCAGGGCTCGACAGGCTCCGTCGAGCGCGACGCCGCCGTCGCCTCGAGCTGTTCGTCGCGAACCGCGACCGTTACGAGGTGAGGGCGGGACTCCGACGGGAAGCGATGGATGAACAGAGCGGAGGCGGTGGCCAGGACGGCCATCACAACGAGGACGGCGAAGATGAGGCGGAACAGGCCCACCTCCGGGGCGCCGGACTCTGTGTTCAGGACGGCGCCCAGGACGCCGGCGCCGACGATGCTGCCCAGGTAGCGCATCATGGAGTTGGTGCCGGCGGCGGCCCCCGCCAGCTCCCGCGGCGAGCACTCGATCGCGGCGGCGTTGCTGGGGCCCACGCTGAGACCCAGGCCCAAGCCGAGAAGGGCGAGCGTCGCCGCCAGGAAAAGGTAGGGCGCGTGCTGGCGGATGCCGACCAGCAGGGCCAGCACGCCCGCCAGCAGACACAGGCTGCCGGCGAGGACCAGATTGCGCCGCCCGAAAGAGTCGGACAGACGGCCGCTAAGAGGCGCCACGAACGCAGCGAGCACGGAGATCGCGCTCAGGAGCGTCCCGGTGACTGCATGGCCCTTCCCCTGGACCTCCTCGACGAAGAAGGGGACGGCCAGGATCGTAGTGTACAGGACCAGGTTGCTGAGCAAGATGTAGGCCGTCGCCGCGGAGTAGGAGCGGTTGCGGAAGAGTTTCCACTCGGCGATGGGGTTGGCGGTGGAGAGCTGACGCTGGACGAATAGGACTGAGAAGAAGGGCAGGGTCACAATTCCGCCGATGAGCAATATCTGGCTCTGCTCGCCCCGAAGCCCGTTGAGCAACACAGTGACCGCGACGAGGCCGGCGGCGAATGCCAGCCCGCCCGGCCAGTCCAGGGCGAACTTCTTGCGAGCAGCGGTCTGCGGATAGCGCAGCAGGGCCAGGGCGACGAGGGCCGCCGCCACCAAAGGCAGGTTCATCAGGAAGAGGAGCCGCCAGGAGCCCAGCGCCAGCAAAGCGGCGCCCAGCAGCGGACCGACGGCGGCCGAGATGGAGATCGCCGACCCCGTGATGCCGCTGGAGCGGCCCAGCCGGTCGAAGGTGACGCTCTCCCTCAACATGGCCATGCCGTTGGGTATCACCGAGGCGCCGACCAACGCCTGGCCTGTGCGCAGCAGGATGAGCACGGGGAATACGGGCGCGAAGGCCGTCGCCAGCGACAGGGCGAGGAAGGCGACGAGGCCCGCGCGGAACACCCGCGCGCGCCCCAACTGATCGCCCAGGCGGCCGCCCAGCGGCTGAGCCACGGCCATGGCAATGAGGTAGGCCGACACGAGCCAGGCGATCTCGACGTAGCCCACCCCGAAGTCCCGCCGTAACTCCGGCAGGGCTACAGCGAGCATAGTGGAGTTGAGCGGCGCCAGAATGCCGCCCAGGGAGACCGTTACCAGCAGCAGAAGGTAGTTAGGGGAGGCGCCGGCCTGGCGGGCGGTGGCCTCATCTCTATCGCTCAACAGTGGT
>JBGPMY010000115.1:0-6161 GCA_041487235.1 Dehalococcoidia bacterium | reverse complement strand
GCCCCAGCGGCCCGAGGGCCTCTTTGCCGCCGACTTTACAGAACGTGAGCATCTTTCTAAGAACCATGTGCGCCCCCCGCTGAGCGGGCGGCGCAGAACCTACCTTACTACCAGATGTTGTGTTTGTCAAGGGCTGTACGGCAACATTTTGTAGAATGTTGTCGACATTCCGTCCACACGCAGGAAGGGGGATGTCAACAGGGCGTGGAGAACCGGAGGCAGGGGACAGGAGACACGAGACAGGAGACATGGGACAGGGGACAGGAGACAGGAGACAGGGGACAGGAGACAGGAGACAGGGGGATAACGGCCAGGGGATGTGCCTTAGCGTTGACGCCCGATTGACGATCTTGACGCGGGCCGTAACAGACGACGCTCTCCGGCGTCTATTTAGCCAAGCTTACGTAGGAGGGCGACCGATGGCGGAACTAAGTCTGATCACTGGATGCCTCGCGGTCTTGACGGGAGCGCTGCTGTTCGCTGTGGGGCTGTTCGGCTGGGGCAAGGTTTTCCTCCGGCTCTGGCTCTGGGTCGTCGCTGGGCTGGAGGCGGCCGAGTGGGCCGTGCAGACGGGCGTACAGGCCACACGCCGGCCGCAAAACCTGTCCAAGTGAGGCGACGGGTCTGGTGTCCGCCCGCTGTCACCTGTCACCTGTTGCCTGTCACCTAAAACGGGACGCCGCACGGATGTCTGGGGAGGCAGACAGCCCTGCGGCGCCAGTCCTTCCTCCAGGAAGGACGGTCGTGCTAGCGGTCGGTCGTTTCTCTGCCTCGCTCTATAAGACTCTCCTTTCGCTGTTGCCTTTTCGCTTCTTAGCGCCGGACCGGGGGTGTTGGTGGCCCGGCGTTAGCCGCCTAGTTAATGGCCCTCAGAAGAGGGCCTTCAGTTAGCGGATCGATACCGGTCGGCGTAGAAACGTAGGCAGATCGGTATCGTCCCGATTCTCGGCCGCCTCCGATCGCATGCGGCGGAACTCCGCGTCATCGCGGGAGCGTGATTCGAACGTCTCTTGCGCCGCGAAACCGACGGCGATGAGGGTGATCTTGACATCCTCGCCCAGGTCGGGGTCGGTGGCGGTGCCGAAGATGATCTCGGCCTCGGGGTCGACCAGCTCAGCGATGACTTGGGCGGCCATGTTCAGCTCGTGCAGCCCCATGCCGCCGGAGCTGGTGATGTTGAAGATGACGCCGCGCGCGCCGTGGATGCTGACGTCCAGCAGGGGGCTGGAGATGGCGGCCTGGGCGGCGTCGACGGCGCGGTTCTCGCCGCTGCCCCGGCCGATCGCCATCAGGGCCGGGCCGGCCTCGGACATGATGCGGCGCACGTCTGCGAAGTCCAGGTTGATGTCGCCGGGCACGGTGATCAGCTCGGAGATACCCTGGATGCCCTGGCGCAGCACGTCGTCGGCCATGAGGAAGGACTGGCTGACGGTCGTCTTCTGGTCGCAGATAGCTAGCAGCCGGTCGTTGGGGATGACGATGAGGGTATCGACTTCGCCTTTGAGCTGGGCGATGCCCTGGTCCGCAAGCTGGCGCCGGCGCGCCCCCTCGAAGCCGAAAGGTTTCGTGACGACAGCGACGGTGAGGGCGCCGATGTCCTTGGCCACCTGCGCCACCAACGGCCCGGCGCCGGTGCCGGTGCCGCCGCCCATGCCGGCCGTGATGAACACCATGTCCGCGCCCTTGAGGGCGTCCTTCAGCTCCTCGCGGGACTCTTCGGCGGCGGCGCGGCCGCGCTCCGGGTCGCCGCCGACGCCGAGGCCGCGCGTGATGCGGTCGCCGATGCGGATGCGGGTCTCGGCCTCGCAGCGGATCAGCGCCTGCGCATCGGTGTTGATGCCGACGAACTCGACGCCGGTTATCTTGGCCTGGACCATGCGGTTGACGGCGTTGCAGCCGCCGCCGCCCACGCCCACGACCTTTATCGGCGGCAGTCCGTCCGTGTCCATTTTTGCTGCCATCTATCTGCTCCTTTCCCCTGCGTCTGCGAGATGACGTTCTCTTTTACTTCGGTATGAGGGTCTTGAACCACCTTTGGGCGGCCGCCAGCACCTCCTTAACGTCGAAGTTGGGCAGGTGTAGCTCGCCGTGACCGTTGTGACCGTTGTGGCCGTTGTGACCGTTCTCTTGCATCGCCCAGTGCAGCAGGCCCACGCTGGTGGCGTAGGCCGGGCTGTTGAGGGAGTCGGCGAGGCCGTGGATGCGCTTGGGGACGCCGGTGCGCACGGGCATGCGCAGAACGAGCTCGGACAGCTCGGCAATCCCCTCGAGGCAGGAGGTGCCGCCGCTGAGCACCAGTCCGGCGGCGACGATCTCGTCGAAGCCGGCCCGCTTCACGTCGATGTAGATCATCTCCAGGATCTCCTCGACGCGGGCCTGCAGGATCTCGGCGATTCGCCTGCGCGACACCTCCTTCACGCGGTGCCCGCCGAACGCCTCCAGCTCCACCATCTCCTCTGCGTCCACCTGGCTGGGCAGCGCCGATCCGTAGTTGATCTTCAGCTCCTCCACGGCGGAGAAGGGGGCACGTAGCCCGGCCACGAGATCATGCGTGAGGTGGTAGCCGCCCACGGGCAGAACGCAGGTGTGAAATACGCTGCCCTCCACGAAGACAGCGATGTCCGTGGTGCCGCCGCCGATATCGGCGAGGACGACGCCCTGCCGCTTCTCTTCTTCCTCAAGCACCGCCTCCGCGGCGGCCAGCGGTGAGAAGATGACGGCTTCCACTTGCACGCCGGCGCCTTCCACGCACTGACTGAGGTTCTGGATGGCGGTCACGGAGCCCGTCACGATGTGGGTGTCCATGTCCAGCCGCTGGCCGAACATGCCCACTGGATCGCTGACGTGCTCCTGCCCGTCGACGATGAAGTAGCGGGGGATGGCGTGCAGCACCTCTCGGTTGGTGGGCAGGCTGAGGGACTTGGCGCCCTCCATAGCGCGGTCGATGTCTTCTTCGGTGATGGGTCGCTGCTTGCCCGGAATGGTGGCGATCCCCCGGTTGTTGAGGGATGTGGCGTGGTTGCCGCCGATGCTGACGTGCGCTGACACGATGCGGCTGCCGCTGGAGCGCTCTGCCCGCTCCACAGAGCTGGCGATGGCCTCTGTGGCCTGCTGGATGTTGTCCACCATCCCCTTCTTGACCCCCTGCGAAGGAGTGATGCCTACTCCCAGGATGCGCAGTTCCTCCTCCGCTGTAACTTCCGCCACCAGCGTGCACACCTTGCTGCTCCCCACGTCTATTGCAGCCAGGATGTTGTCCTTCAACAACTCATCGCCTCCTCTCCATCATTGAAATGAAGGTCTGTCTTGGAAACGAAGGTCCAGGACGTGTCCGGACATGCTCTCGCGGCCCAGATGTCCCTCGATCGCTTTCCAGACGCCTAGCTTGTAGTCCATGTTCTGGCTATCCCCCACCACCACGCGATAGCCGGCGTCGGTGAGCAACGCCAGCCCCTTTTGTGTCGAGTACTCGAAGGCCGATATGTTCAGCGCCAGCGCCTCCGGGACGCGCTGCAGCAGCGTGCGCGTGAGAACAACGGCGTCCAGATCTACGTGATCGCCGGGCGCCAGCCGGATGGGGTTGGTGAGGTCCTTGATCGCCGGCGACCCCTCCGGTGGCTGCGCGTTCGGCAGGACGACGCCTTCGTCATCGATCACGTATTGGGCGTCCCCCACCTGCCAGAAGGCCCACGGCGTGCGCTCCGTGACGACTATGCGCACCGTCTGCGGCCAGTGCCGCTCGATCTGCACCGACTTCACCAGAGGCAGGAAATCGATGCGCTCCCCGGCCGGCACAGTGTCCAGCCGGAGCATGCTGTCGCCTTCGAAGGAGGCGAGATCGGCGATCTGCTGTGGGTCCACATGTTCGGCGCCCGCCACCTCCACGTTGTGCACGCGCAGCAGGGGCAAGAAGTATAGCGCGATGGCGGCGGCGATCAGCGCCACGATCGACATGAGGGCGCCGGTGCGGCGCCAGCGTATACGCCGCAGCCGACGGGCGGTCGCCTCGTCGAAGACGATCTGCCCTTTGATGGCGCGCCGCCTCGGCCCCGCTGCCGCCGGCGCGAAGGACGGCCCGGCGCGTCCGCTGCTAGCGGGCATGCCGCTTCTCCTCGTGCCGCTCAAGAGCCAGCTCAATCAGGCGGGTGATCAGGTCACTGTAAGATAGGCCGGCAAATTCCCACAGCTTGGGGTACATGCTCATGGGCGTGAAGCCGGGGATGGTGTTCACCTCGTTCAGGTAGACGGCGCCCTGGGGCGTCAAGAAGAAGTCAACGCGGGCCAGGCCGGCGCAGTCGATCGCCTTGTAGGCGGCGAGGGCCATCTCCCGAATACGGTCGGCCGTGGCCGGCGGGATATCGGCGGGGATGTGCAGCTGCGTGGTTGGGTCCTCGTACTTGGCCTGATAGTCGTAGAACTCGCCGCGGAAGGTGATCTCTCCCACCGGTGAGGCCTCCGGCTCGTCGTTGCCCAGTACGGCCACCTCTACCTGCCGGCTCTCGATCGCCTCTTCCACCAGCGCCTTGCGGTCGTACTTGAACGCTTCGGCCAGCGCCTCCTCCAGGTCCTCTCGAGAGCGGGCCTTGGAGGTACCGATGCTGGAGCCGCCGTTGGCCGGCTTGACGAAGCAGGGATAGCTGATGGTGGCCTCGATCCGGCGAGCGGCAGAAAGGCGGTCCTTGTGCCACTCGGACGCGACGATCACGGTGTCATCCGGCAAAAGCAGGTCGTGCTGGCGGAAGATCGTCTTCTGGATCGCTTTGTCCATGCCGATGGCGCTGGCCGCCACGCCGGCGCCCACGTATGGAACGCCGGCCAGCTCCAGGAGCCCCTGCAGCGTCCCGTCCTCCCCGTTCACGCCGTGGATCAGAGGAAAGACGACGTCCACGCGGCGCAGACTTGCCAGCGCCTGAGTGCGGTAGAGGATGCCATCGCCCAGCGGCTCGTCCAGGCTGCTCAGCCGCTCCAGGCGGATGCGCCGAAGCGCCTGCTCCGTCTGCGCCGGCGTGAGCCAGGTCCCTTGCCGCGTGACGCCGATCGGCACGGCCTGAAAGCGCTCCTCATCCAGTGCGCCCATGACGCCCTGCGCGGAGACGACCGAGACCTCGTGCTCGGCGGAGCGGCCGCCGAACAGGATGCCGACCTTGAGACGGTTGCGCGCTGCCATCAGGCGAACTCCCCAACCATCGCCACTTCAGGCTCCAGCTCCACGCTGAACTGCTGGCGTACGCGCTGCTGCGCCAGCTCCACGAGGGCGACGATGTCTGCGGCGGTGGCGCCGCCCAGGTTGAGGATGAAGTTGGTGTGCAGCTCCGAGATCTGGGCGTTGCCGATGCGGTGGCCACGCAGGCCAACCTGGTCT
This sequence comes from Dehalococcoidia bacterium, assembly GCA_041487235.1. GTDB lineage: Bacteria > Chloroflexota > Dehalococcoidia > SM23-28-2 > RBG-16-64-32 > JBGPMY01. Next base: position 799 of record JBGPMY010000115.1, on the reverse strand, counting down.
ACGTACCACCAGGAGGGGTGCTCTTGAGGGTTCTTGAAGACGGAGCCGCAGTTGCGGCCGGGCGGCTGAGCGGCCTTGCGCTCCCGGTCCAGCTCTTGCACCCGCGCCTTCAACGCCAAGGCGTCGCCGCGCTGCAGGCGCAGGTCCACCGACAGCACGATCTTGTCTTGCATTTCGCCCCGGCTGAGTGCGCTCTGGCGGTAGCTCAGCTCCAGCTCCTGCGGTGAGAGCTTGATGACTTCTCCGCGGTCGTCGCACAGGCGGACGCCTTTGACCACGTCCTTCAGCGAGCGGCCGTAGGCGCCGGCGTTGGAGACCACGGCGCCGCCCAGGCTTCCCGGGATGCCGCAGGCCCACTCGATGCCGGCGTAGCCCGCGAACGATAGCCGGCGCGCCAGCGCGGCGAAGCTAACGCCGCTGGCCGCCCGCACGGTGAACCCCGCTCCGTTGGGAGACGGGCCATCGATCAGCTTGGTGTGGTTTTCGATCGTCAAGCCGCGCACGCCGCCGTCGCCCACGAGGACGTTGGAGGCGGAGCCGAGGATGAACACGGGGACGGCGCGCTTTTTGGCGACGGAGTAGGCCCGGCGCAGCTCATCTTCGCTCCTGGCGATGAAGTAGGCGTCGGCTGGGCCACCGACGCCGAAGGTTGTATGGCGGGAGAGCGGCTCGTTCAGGCGCACAGGCCCGATCTGTCGCAGCTCTGCCAGGAACTCCTCGTTCATTTCGATTTCAACAGCTCCAGGATCAGCGGCCCGGCTTTCTCGACGTCGCCGGCGCCGATGGTGAAGAAGACGTC
>JBGPMY010000114.1:0-6240 GCA_041487235.1 Dehalococcoidia bacterium | reverse complement strand
TTACCTCAGGATGAGCGGCGCCACGACATCTGGAATCGGGGCGTCCTTCTCCGCTCATTCCTTCGATACCTCAGGATGAGTGGGGCGCACGGCCTTCTTTTCCGTGTCGTAGGCCTTCGGCCTTTCCTCCAGCAGGCTGAGGTCGAACTGGGAGTAGTCGGCGATGACGAGGTCCGCTTCCGGCAGAGGAGGGAGGGCCGTTGAGGCGACGCGAATCTGGACGGCGAACATGCCGGCGGCCCTGGCCGAAGCGATGCCCGGGGCCGTGTCTTCGATGGCGAGGCAGCTTTGTGGGGGCACACCGAGGCGGTCGGCCGCTGTGAGGTACAGGTCCGGCGCCGGCTTGGCGCGCTCTACCTCGCTGGCGGAGACGGTGGTGTCGAAGGCGTCGCTGAGGCCCAGGCTGCGGATGGTGGCGTCCACCCACTGGCGCAGGGAGGCGGAGGCCAGGCCGACGCCGAGCCCGCGGCGGCGAAGCTCATCGATCAGAGCGCGGACGCCTGCAAACGGCTGCATGGGCCGCTCCAGAAGGCGCAGGACCGCCTCGTTGTAGGCACGGTAGAAGCTGCCGGGGGGCTCGGTCAGGCCGAAGCGGGCCAGAACCCAGGCCCAGGCGTCTTCGACAGAATGGCCGATGACCTGCAAGTACTCCTCGTCCGTGATGTGGTGGCCCAGGGGAGCGAGGACGACGTTGAACGCCTCGTGGTAGGTGGGCTCGCCGTCCCAGAGGACGCCGTCCAGGTCGAAGATGACGGCGCGATATCTCACGCCATCGCCTTCACGCAGTCGAATAGGATCATGCCGGGGGCGCGGCGGTGCTCACGCAGGTAATCTCGCTGGTCGAGCATTTCCTGTGAGGGCACCGGCTCGATGATGTCGCGGATGAAGAATCCGGCGGCGCGGCAGGCATGGGCGTAGTCACTGATCTGGCGGTGATAGTTGACCGTCTCGGCGGGCGCGGTCGGCCACAAACGAAGGCGGAGTGCGCGAGCCGGGAAATAGTTGTCGATCTTCTTGAACAGCTTGTCTTCGTCGCGGAGCGGGATCGTTCCGGGCCTGCGCGGCTCCCAGGTGGCACCCGGCGGGAGGAAGCAGGGGTGCACAACCGAGAAGTCGAAGCTCCCGCCTGGCTCGAGAACGCGCGCGATCTCGACGAGTGCTCGCTCACAGTCCGGCACGTCAAGTAGGGAGAGGTACGCGACCACGATCTCGAACCCTTCCTCTGGCAGCGCGGAGAGGTCGGCCATGTCTGCTTCGAGGTAGCGAATGCCCTGGGGATTGGCCGCCTCCGCGTCTCGGGCCAGCTCGATCATCCGTTTCGAGAGATCGATGCCCGTGACCTTCGCGCCGCGCTCTGCCAGCATTCGGGCGAAGCGCCCCTCGCCGCACCCGGCATCGAGAACACACTTCCCCGAGACGTCGCCAAGGAGCCCGAGGTGCGCCGGGTCAAGGAGATATATGCGGGTCTGGTCTGTGTTTGTACGAACACGCTCTGCCCACCCATCGGCGATGGCCTCCCAGGCGGCGGCGCCTTCGTCAGCCAACTGCGTCACTTCTGTTCCCTTTCCCGCAGGGCCGGGAACAGGATCACTTCGCGGATGGACGCGTTGCCGGTGAGGGCCATGACCAGCCGGTCGATGCCGATGCCGAGGCCGGCGGTGGGAGGCATGCCGTGCTCCAGGGCGACGAGGAAGTCTTCATCGGCCAGCTCCACCTCTTCGTCGCCGGCGGCCTTCAGGCGCGCCTGCTCCAGTAGGCGCTGGCGCTGGTCGATGGGGTCATTCAGCTCCGTGTAGGCGTTGCCTACTTCGCGGCCGGCGATGAACAGCTCGAACCGCTCAACCAGGCGCGGGTTGTCGGGTTTGCGTTTGGCCAGGGGGGAGAGCTCTACGGGGTAATCGATGAGGAATGTGGGCTGGAGGAGCTTTGGCTCCACGTGCGCCGAGAGCAGCTCGTCGATCAGCTTGCCGCGCCCCAGGCGCTCGTCCACCGCGATGCCGCGCTGGGCCACGGCCTCGCGCATGGACTCGGCGTCGAGGTAGTCTTCGAAGTCGATGCCGGAGTGCTCGCGAATGGCGTCGCGGAGAGGGATGCGGGGCCAGGGCGGCGAGAAGTTGATCTCGGTGTCGCCGTAAGGGACGCGGGTGGCGCCGAGGACTTCTTGGGCTACGGAAGAGATCATCTCTTCTACCATCTGCATGAGGTCGGAGTAGTCGGCGTAGGCCTGGTAGGACTCCAGCATGGTGAACTCTGGGTTGTACTTGGTGGAGGCGCCTTCGTTGCGGAAGATGCGGCCGATCTCGTAGACCCTGTCGAAGCCGCCGACGACGAGTCGCTTGAGGTGCAGCTCCAGAGCGATCCTCAGGTAGAACTCTCGGTCCAGTGTGTTGTGGTAGGTGATGAAGGGGCGGGCGGCGGCGCCGCCGGCGCTGGCCTGAAGGATGGGCGTCTCCACTTCCAGGTAGCCGCGGGCGTCCATGAAGCGGCGGATGGCCGATATCACGCGCGAGCGTGTGGTGAAGGTGTCGCGTACCTCCGCATTGGCCATGAGGTCAAGGTAGCGCTGGCGATAGCGCACCTCCACGTCGCTCAGGCCGTGCCACTTTTCGGGCGGCGGGCGCAACGCCTTGGCGAGGACGGTGAGAGCGTGGGCCTCCACCGTGGGCTCGCCGGTCTTAGTGCGAAAGGGGGTACCGGTCACGCCCAGGAAGTCGCCGAGGTCGATTTCGCGGAGCATATCGTAGGCCGGCACGCCGACGCTCTCCTGCTTGACGTAGGCCTGGATGCGGCCGGAGCCGTCGCGCAGGTCAACAAACGTAGCTTTGCCCATATGGCGCATGGCGGTGACGCGCCCGGCCACGGCCACAGGCTGATCCCTGGCGGCGGCGCTGTCGGGGAGAGCCGCTGCCTGCTGGGCGGTGTGGGTACGGTGGAAGCGCGCCGGGTAGGGGTCTACGCCGCTGGAACGCAGGCGCTCCAGCTTCTCCTTGCGCAGGGCTACGATCTCTTCTTCGCCCATCAGGTGTGAACGCTCCAGTAGGCCGCCGAGACTGCCGGCGGAGAGGGAACGACGATTATTTCCCCCTTCCGATTGGGCCGCGCGTCGCTAGTTGATTTCGACGATGGTCCAGCGCAGCTCGCCGGCCGGGGCGTGGACCTGCACCTCATCGCCGACGCCTTTGCCGAGGAGGGCGATGCCCACGGGCGACTCGTTGCTGATACGGCCGTTCTTGGGATCAGCCTCGGCGCTGCCGACGATGGTGTAGTGCTCTTTTTCGCCTTTGTGATTGAGGACGGTGACGGTGGCGCCCAGGCTGACACGCTGATGGTCGTGCGCTTCCTCGATGAGCACCGCGTTCTGGATAACGTTCTCCAGGGTCAGGATACGCCCCTCTACGAACGCCTGCTCATTGCGGGCGTCCTCGTATTCTGGTGTGTTCTGGGCGCCGACAAGCTCCTTTTCGTCGTGGATGCGCTGGGCCACCTCGGCGCGGCGGACGGTGTGGAGGTAGTCCAGCTCTTGCGTGAGCTTGGCCAGGCCCTCCTTGGTTAGGGGAACAGGCTTGCCTGTCATCTCTTACGGATCACTCCTTGCGCTCGCGCATAACGCTCGCGCATAAAAAAGAGGACTGGGGGCCGGGCCCTCAGTCATAATCCGGGCGCGTTTTCCGAACGCATTATAGTGCAGGCGCTGTCCGTTGTAAAGGGCGCGAAGTGTTGCATGTGTTGCGCAGAGAAGTGCTATGATACAATGCCCGTGATCTGAGCCGCCCTCGTAATACCCTATTGTTCAGTCGGCGGTGGTGAGACAGCCCTTTACCCGCACTCCGAGAGGCGTATTCCTGAGGAGGTAACCAGCCCTAGAGTATGCGACGATTCCCGCCCCGGGAGCAGCCGCCGGAGAGGCCGCTGCGCCGCGATCTGCCAAGGCCAGAAGGCCCCTTTGACCGTCTGCTGAAGAGACGGCCGGAAAGAGACCCCGCCCCCATAATCATCGGTGGCACCATCGCCTTTCTGGCGATAGTCATAGTACTGGTATTCGTGTTCTCCAAGGTGTTTGGTGGCGGCGGGGGCAACGGGAGCGATGGCGGCACCATAGACATCGCGCCCGGGATCAAGGGTAGGCTGGCGCAGATACCAGGGTTGCCGCCGGGGCTGGTGGCCGTCAGTGACTTCGTGGAGTTCCAGGTACAACAGGACGTCCCGGCCATCATCGGTCTGCCCTTGCGGGAGAAACTTGTCGAGCCGGCGGGCTTGGGCTTCTACACGTATTTCGACGGACGCTGGCAGAGGCTGGCGGACGTTGCGGTGCGGCAGGACGGGAATGTGGGGGAGGGCGATTTCGGCGCCGTGCCGAAGAACCTGGCCGTGCTCAAGGTGGTGGCGCAGCCGTACCAGCTGGCGGGTTCGCTGCCCGCGGGCGGCACGCTGCACCCGGACGCCAAGCTGAATATCGTTAGCCCCAGGGACTATTCGCCGGCGGCGGACGGCTCAGTCCGGGGAACAGCCACGAAAGTCTCCTCTGAGGGCGTGCTGCTGATGCCAACGATTGTGGGCAGCAGTGAGGAGAGCGCGCGAGTGGTGAACGACATCCTGAAGGACGAATCGCTGCGAGGACAGCATGTGCAGGCGATAGCCGCGCTGGTCAAGGACGGAGACCTGGACGGCATTGACCTGGAGTACCCCTCCGTAGAAGTTGATCTGGCTTCCGAGTTCACGCAGTTCGTGACTACCCTGGCGGACTCTCTTCACGGCAGCACCAAGCGGCTGAGCCTGACACTCCCGCCGCCGACGGATAAGCGTCAGGCGTACGAATGGCAGAAGCTGGGCAAAGCCGTCGACATCATCAAGATCCTGCCCATCGCCGATCCGGTGGCCTATTGGGCGACGATGCCGGGCGCCCTGGGCCAGATTGTGCAGGACGTTGAGCGCACCAAGGTGATGCTGGTGATAAGCCCCTTCAGCATCGAGGCCGGGGGCGTGACGCGGCCCTTGGGTTACCTGCAGGCCATGGTACTGGCGGCGGAGGCAGCCGTTCGGGAGCCGAACCCGGATGACGTGAAGCCGGGGGCGACGGTGAAGCTGGTGGCCAAGAACCTGGATGAGGGTGAAGGCGCCTCTCCTTTGCGCTGGAGCGAGGAGGCGGCGGCCGTCTCTTTCGCGTTGGGCGGCACCGAGCGCAAACGCATCTTTATCGAGAACTCGTTCAGCGTGGGATTCAAGCTGGAGCTGGTGCAGGCCTACGGTCTGGGTGGCCTGGCGGTAGCCGACGCATCTTCTCAATCGGACGTGGCGAACATCTGGCCCACCGTCAATGATCTGGCGCGCTCCGCGACCGTTTCGCTGAAGCGACCGAATGACACTACGCTGCTGCCCGTCTGGCAGGCGCCGGACGGCGGCGATCTGGGAGCGGGGGCGGGCACATCGGCTACTTGGGTTGCGCCCAATGTGGGCACGTACAATATCGTACTGGTGGTGAGCGACGGCGAGAGACGGTTCGGGCGAAAGTTGGCCGTTGAGGTGAAGAAGGGAACGGGGCCTTCGGCATCGCCGCTGGTCACTTTCGCGCCAGAATCGCCCACACCAACGGCGTCGCCGCGCGCGAGCGGCTCGCCAACGCCCAAGGCAAAGGCAACCGTAGCTGCGCAGGTGGGCAAACGAGCAGACGGTGATGACAGCGATTCCGTGTTCACCAACGACGAGCTGACCACTCCCGGTTCAACAGTGACCTATCTGGTCACGATAGACAACGACAGCGACGTTCCCGTGACGATCTCTTCCCTGGTGGACGACAAGTACGACAACATCAAATGCCTGGACACCGGGGGCGAAGAGGTTATCGGTGCGACTCTGGGACCTGACGATGGCGACGGCGCAGACCTGGACGGTGGCGCCGACCAGATACAATGCACATTCACGGCTAAAGCGCCGACCTCGTCCGGAAAGACGGTCAAGGATACGATAACGTTGCAGGTCAAGGACGAGGAGGGGAAGTCGGCGACGGACAGCGATGACGCGAGCATCACCACTAAGTAGCCCCGTGGCCGGTCGATGCGCGTAATCGCGGGGAGCGCCAAGGGGCGGCGTCTGAGGGGCCCGAGAGACCGTTCGCACCGGACGCGGCCCAGCTCCGATCTCGTGCGAGGGGCAATCTTTTCCGCTCTCGCCTCGATGGGCGCTGACATGTCGCGCGTATTGGACGCCTACGCCGGCAGCGGCGCCTTGGGTATCGAAGCGCTG
>JBGPMY010000113.1:0-6241 GCA_041487235.1 Dehalococcoidia bacterium | reverse complement strand
GTTGCCGGACTAAGGCTTCGCGGAGCGTCCGTACCCCGCTCATGGTTCGATACCTCACCACGAGCGGGAAGAGGCGCCGCGCCCGAATCAGGTCTTTCTGTCCTTCCAGTGAGTGGCATGCCTTCCCGCTCATCCTGAGGCCTGTCCTGAGCGAAGTCGAAGGGCTCTCGAAGGATGAGCGGAGCACGACGCCTCGCATGCCGACGGGCGAGCTACTCCGTCGGCTCCAGCTGCACCAGCAGATCGCCCTCTGAGACTCGGGCGCCGGCGGCCACCGCCACCGCTTTCACCACGCCGGACATGGGCGCGGCGATCTCGTTCTCCATCTTCATCGCTTCGATGATCAGCAGGATATCGCCCTCGTTCACCTGGTCGCCGGGCTTCACGTCCACGCGGATGATGCGGCCCGTCATCTGGGCCGTGACTGCGCCTCTCCCGCCGGCCGGGCCGCGCCTCTCCGCTACGCGCGGCCTGGGACGGGGGGCCGTCGCGCGGCCCTTGAGCTCGACCTCGTACTCCTTAGCGTCGACGAGCAGCTTCATCGGGCCGTCTGACGGCTGCCCCGGAAGCTGGATGGCGAAGGGCTTCTCGTTGACGTAGACGGTGAGGATGTCGCCGCGACGCACGGTCCTCACCGCGTAGGACGCATCGTCAACACTGACGCTGTCGCCGCCCGCCTGGACGTCGAACTCCTGGCCGCCGATGACCAGCTTCAACTAGCGGCCTCGCATCAGCCGCCGCCGCCCGGCCATCTTCCAGGGGCTCTCCGCGCCGATATGGCCGTCGCCTGCCGCAGCGCGATGGGGGACCGCCTTCAGCTCGCCCACGGCCAGCGCGGCGGCGATGGCGGCCACCAGTTCCTTCTCCAGCCCGGCGCCCTGCTCCCGCCACTCCAGGAACTCGCGGGCCACCGGCGCGAAGAGGACGTAAGACATGACGTCCTCCTCTGAGCGCGCCAGCGCGCCGATCTCCTGCTTGGCCTTCTCCAGCTCGGGCGCCAGGTCATCGGCGGGACGCCCGGTGATCGGCTCCGCGTCCGGCGCGATCGTCTTCAGCACCTCTTTGCTGATGGGCGCCGGCGTCGCGCCGTACTGGCCCAGGACCACGGCTCGCGTCTCCTTGCTCACCTGCTTGTAGCGCTGACCGAAGAGGGCGTTGAGGACGGCCTGCGTCCCCACGATCTGGCTCGTGGGCGTCACCAGCGGCGGGTAGCCCAGGTCTGCGCGCACCCGCGGGATCTCTTCCAGGACGTCCTTCAGCTTATCGATGGCGCCCTGCTCGCGCAGCTGCGAGACCAGGTTGGAGATCATGCCGCCGGGCACCTGGTGCAGCAGCACGCCGGCGTCCAGCCGCACGTTCCCTTCGAAGGCGGCGTACTTCTTGCGCACCTCCCCGAAGTAGTCCGCCAGGTGCGTCAGCTGCTCGAGATCGAGCTTGGGGTCGTGCTCCGTGCCCTCGAACGTGGCGACCATCGACTCTGCCGGCGGCTGCGACGTCCCCTGCGAGAGCGTCGACAGGGCGCAGTCCATGATGTCCAGCCCGGCCTCTACGGCCTTGACGTAGCTCATCTCCGCCATGCCGCTGGTGCAGTGGCAGTGCAGCTGCACCGGGACGTTCACCACTTCCTTGATGCTGCGGATGATGTGGTAGGCGTCGTAGGGGTGTAGGAGCCCGGCCATGTCCTTGAGGCAGATGGAGTCTGACCCCATCTCGACAAGCTGCTTGGCCTGCTTGGCGTACATATCGACCGTGTGGACGGGGCTGATGGTGTAGCAGATCGTCCCCTGCACGTGGCCGCCCGCTTGCTTGACAGCGCGGACGGCCGTCTCCAGGTTGCGCAGGTCGTTCAGGGCGTCGAAGATGCGGAAGATGTCCATGCCGTTCTTGACGGCCAGCTGGCAGAACTTCTCGACCACGTCGTCGGCGTAGTGGCGGTAGCCCACGACGTTCTGGCCCCGCAGCAGCATCTGCAGGGGCGTCTTCTTGAACCGCTTCTTGAGCTCGCGCAGCCGCTCCCAGGGGTCCTCGCGCAGGAAGCGCAGGGCGGTATCGAAGGTGGCGCCGCCCCAGACCTCCACGCTGTGGAAGCCGGCCTCGTCCATCTCCGCGGCGATGGGGAGCATGTCTTCAGTGCGCATGCGCGTGGCCAGCAGCGACTGGTGGCCGTCGCGCATCGTGGTGTCGGTTATCTTCACGGCCATTTGGTCAGCACCTCCGATTTGTGAGTGCAGCGGTGCCCGCGCTCTGACCCACCGCGCGGCCCCGCACCAGATCCCTTCGCGTGCGACCGCATGGCCGCGCGCGGGCGTGGCCGCCGCTCAGAATGACAGACGAATATGCGCATCGGCGCGGCCAGCTGGGCCGATCGCTGTGCTGATGTGCCCTCATCCCGGCCTGCCGGCCACCCCTCTCCCGCCGCGCGGGAGAGGGGCCGGGGGTGAGGGCGCGCGCCTTCACGCCCATGTGATCACGTCCTGGATCATCCCGTCGTCGCTCCGCTCATCCTTCGAGAGCCTCAGGACGAGCGGGAAGACCCGCCATCGCAAGGTGGGAGGTGATGCCAGGCTGCCCCTCGCCGCTCATGGTGAGGCTCTCGTACCATGAGCGGTGCGACGCCGCTGGCTTGAGCGCTCCGACCTCTAACCTCCAACTTCCAACCTCCGACCTCCAGCTTCCTGCCCCTACAACGGGATGTTACCGTGCTTCTTGGGTGGGTTGCGGTCCGTCTTGTTCTGCAGCATCTCCAGCGCCCGGATCACCTTGATCCGCGTCTCCCGCGGGTCGATCACATCGTCCACGAATCCGCGGGAGGCGGCGATGTAGGGGTTGGCGAAGTTGGCGCGGTACTCCTCGATCAACTCCCGGCGTTTGGCGTCCGGATCGGAGGCGGATTCGATCTCGCGGCGGAAGACGATGTTGGCCGCGCCGTCGGGCCCCGTCACCGCGATCTCGGCACCCGGCCAGGCGTAGTTGATATCGGCGCGCAGGTGCTTGGAGCCCATCACCAGGTAGGCGCCGCCATAGTCCTTGCGCAGGATCACCGTCACCTTGGGCACGGTGGCCTCCGCGTAGGCGTACAGCAGCTTGGCGCCGTGGACGATGATGCCGCCGTACTCCTGGCCGGTCCCCGGCAGGTAGCCCGGCACGTCCACCAGCGTCACGATGGGGATGTTGAAGGCGTCGCAGAAGCGCACGAAACGGGCCCCCTTACGCGACGAGTCCACGTCCAGCACGCCCGCCATGTGCATCGGGTTGTTGGCGACGATGCCCACCGCGCGTCCGTTCATGCGCCCGAAGCCCACGGTGATGCTGCGGGCCCAGCCCGCATGCACCTCCAGGAAGTTGCCGTCGTCGATGAGTGAGTAGATCACTTCGTGGACGTCATACGGCTTCGCCGAGTCCTGGGGGACCAGGCTCACCAGCTCGTCGCACAGCCGATCGGGCAGGTCCGCCGGCTCGGCGTAGGGCGGGTCCTCCATGTTGTTCGCGGGCAGGAATGAGAGGAGCCGCCGCACCTCGTTCAGGCATTCCTCCTCGCTCTCCAGGGCGAAGTGGGCCACGCCGCTGCGGGTGCTGTGCACCTGGGCGCCACCCAAATCCTCGTGCGTAACCTCCTCGTGCGTCACGGCGCGAACAACGTCCGGGCCGGTGATGTACATCTGGCCGGTGCCCTGCTTCATGAAGATGAAATCGGTGATGGCGGGCGAGTACACGGCGCCCCCGGCGGTAGGCCCCATGATCACGGAGATCTGAGGGATCACCCCGGACGCCATCACGTTGCGGGTGAAGATCTCCCCGTAGCCCTTGAGGGAGACGACGCCCTCCTGGATGCGGGCGCCGCCGCCGTCGTTGATGCCGATGAGGGGAGCGCCGTTGCGCACTGCCAGGTCCATCACTTTGCATATCTTCTCGCCCGCCGCCTCCGACAGGGACCCGCCGACGACGGTAAAGTCCTGCGAAAAGACGTAGACTGGGCGGCCCTCTACCTTGCCGAAGCCGGTGACCACGGAGTCGCCGTAGTACTTCTGCTTGTCCAGCCCGAATTCGCTGGAGTGGTGGGTGACCAGGGAGTCCAGCTCCTCGAAGGTCCCTTCGTCCAGGAGGACGTTAAGCCGCTCGCGCGCCGTCAGCTTGCCGCGCTTGTGCTGGGCGTCGATGCGCTCCTGACCGCCGCCGAGCCGGCCCAGCTCCTTCAGCCGATGAAGCTCTGAGAGCTTGTCTTCCGTGCGTTCTTCCTTGATGGCCATGGTGTCCGTGTGGGGCGCGACAGGCTGGCTATAGTGGGAGCACTGGAGAATAACCGGCGTCTATCGCGGGGGCGATGGTAGCACAGGCCCTGGGCCCAGGCAAGGCGAAGCTAGTGGACAGAGACCAGTGGACAGAGCTGTCGCGATCCCGGTGTCGGCGCCGCTGCGGTCGCGGCTACGGCGGGATGTTCAGCGTGTCGCCGATGTGCAGGCCTGTGGGATCGAGGCCGGGGTTGGCCTGCAGCAGTTGTTCTGTGGTGATGCCGCACTTCCCGGCGATGAGCCCTGGGTAATCTCCCGACACCACCTTGTATTTAGGTCCGCAGTGGCCGGGCACCGGCGTTGCTTCTGTGGCGCCGCCGTTGCCGGGCTGGCCGCTGGTCGCGCCGCCGCTGATCGGCGTCAGCGCGTTGGGGTCCAGGATGTGTATCTCCGGCGGCGAGGCCCACGGCGAGACGGTAGGGACGCTCCCAGGATCGGTCAGCTTGCCGATGGGAGCCTGACCGCTATCGCCGCCACCGCCGCAGGCGGCGATGACAACCGTCAGAGCCGTAACGGCAAGTATGAGAGCAATCGATGGCATGCGGGGCGACAACCTGGGCCTCATCTGGTGTACGGGCGCATGCTAACCCAGCGGCTTCCTCCAGGCAACCCTGTGGGAGATCGCGGCGGCTATCCCTTTAACAAGGCGTTTACGACCGCCAGGCCCAGAGCGCCCGCCTCTCCCAGCCGCTGCTGCTGGACGAACTCGAACTGGTCCTCGGCAGTGTGGTAGTGGGAGTCGCAGAAGCAGTTGAAGAGGATGGCCGGAATGCCGGCGTTGATGAAGCTGGCGTGGTCGCTTCCGACATTGGCCGGGGAAGACGTGGAGGCGTCGTAGGAGAGTCCCAACTGCTGCGCCTGGCTGGCGGCCACGTCCACGATCTTCTGCGACCCGAGCAACGGCCAGCCGCTGCCCACGGCCAGCATATCGAAGTTCAGCATGCCTACGATCGTGTTCTTCTGCTGTGGCGTCAGCGCTTCCACGTAATGGGCGCTGCCCACGAGGCCGATCTCCTCCGAGCCGAACAGGGCGAAGCAGACGTCGTCCATCTGGCCGTCGGCGGCCAGGCTGCGGGCGATCTCCAGCACGGTGGCCGTCCCGGAGGCGTTGTCGTTGGCGCCGGGGCCAGCGGGCACGGAGTCGTAGTGCCCGCCGAGAACCACCCGGCACGGGTGTCCGGGCGCATTCGCCACGACGTTCTGCGATCCTTCTGTGTTCACCTTGGTGACAACGTTGAGCCGCACGGTCACTGGGCCGCTGACCAGTAGGGCCAGCAGCGTGTCTCCGTCGTCTCGTGAAACGCTGACGGCGGGGATGGCGCTCGTCTCGTTGAGCGACCCTACGAAGCCGCCCGGCTGGTTGTTATAGATGATGGCGCCGGTCGCGCCGGCGGCCGCGGCGTTCGCCACCTTGTCGCTGAACGTCAGCTCGCCGCGTTGCATAAGAGCGATCTTCCCAGCAGAGCCGGACGGGAACTCTTGCGGGCGGCCGATGCCGGCCGCCACGATCTCCCCTTCGATCGAGCCGACCACGCTCGGTTCCAGCGCCCTAACAGCGATCTCCTGCGAGCTCGGTGTAAGGACGGCCAGCGTTGTCCCGCTGTAGTCGGAGATCTCGAACGTGAATCCCTGTAGATCCGACTGGTATCCGTAGCTGGCAAGCTGCCCGCGTATGTAGTCAGCCGCCTGCTTCTCGGCGGCGCTGCCGGCCGGGCGCCGTCCGATCTCTACGGAGAGCTTGTGGACGTGGTCCAGCGCCCGCGCCGCATCGTAATCGGGGCCGCCGAGGACGGACGACGGCGCAGGTAGCGCACCGTCGCCCGAAGATGGAGACGCTTCGAACGAACCTGAGCCAGGCGAGGACGGGGCGGGTGAGGCTGTTGGCTGGTCGCTGTCATCGCTGCAGGAGATGGCGATTATCGCCAGGACCAGGACAGCGCCGGCCAGGAGCC
>JBGPMY010000112.1:0-6250 GCA_041487235.1 Dehalococcoidia bacterium | reverse complement strand
GCCGAGAGATTCACCGATCCCGCTTATGCGCTGGCGTTTGCGCGCATCGTGACCCACTACGTCCGGCACAATGCGTCGTTGGAGGATGGTGGCTTACTCCGCGACGCCGACTCGCTGGCCGACATCCCTGGCATCCTGGTGAACGGACGCTTTGATTTTCAAGCGCCCATCGCCAACGCGTGGGAGCTCAACCGCGTGTGGCCACGCGCCGAGCTGGTGATCGTCGACGACGCGGGCCACTCCGCCAACCCGGGCCTCACTCGGGAACTGATCCGCGCCACCGATCAATTCGCAGTGCTCCCATAAAGGAGTACGGCGCGCAGGTTCTGCGGCCTACGTGAGGATACTTGCTCGCGCTGCTTGACGCGGCCAACGGATGCTCGTGTAGAATCGAAACCCGATGCCAAACGTAGAGACAGGAGGTCGCTGTGAGCACGCAAGTGAAGCTTCTAGTCGGCACCAAGAAAGCCGGCTTCATCTACACGTCGGACGTGCGCCGGCAGAAGTGGGAGATCTCCGATCCGATTCTGCCCGGCTGGTGCTTCTACCACCTGTCGGCCGATCTGCGCGGGCCGCAGCCCAGGTTCTACGCCGCCGCCAATCACTGGGCGTGGGGCCGCTCAGTGGCCAAGAGCGTGGACGGCGGCAAGACGTGGGACTACCGTAGTCAGGGGCTCGCCTTCCCGCCGGATATGAGGAGTCCCAGCCCTGGGGGGCGCGGCGGCGCGCCCGGCGAGTGGCAGAACACGCCGCCGGGTGTCATCGGCAACATCTGGAACGTCACGCCGGGACACGACAGCGAGCCCGGAGTGGTGTTCGCCGGAACGCAGCCCGCCGGCCTCTTCCGCAGCGAGGACTGGGGCCACTCCTGGCAGCCGGTCGAGGGCATCAACCGGCACCCCAACCGACAATACTGGTCGGGCACCGGCGGCGGCGACTCCTGCATTCATTCGATCCAGGTCGACCCGCGCGATTCCAAGCGCATCTACTTGTGCGTTGGCGCGGGAGGCTCGTACGAGTCCAAGGACAACGGGGAAAGCTGGGAACTCTTTTCGCACAACGCGATAGTTACGAACCCGCAGGCGAAGAAGTTGTTAGCTGAGTTGGCGCGGCAGTTCCCCGAGATGGCTGCTTCACTTCCGCCGGACAAGGACCCCGCTGGGCTCGACGAACTGCACAAGATGCGGCTGGACCCCAAGAACCCGGATAGGATGTGGGGGCAGGCGCACTGGGGCGTCTTCCGCTCCGACGACAGCGGCGCGAACTGGGTGGACGTCACCGAAGGCCTCCCTTCCTTCCACGGCTTCCCCATCGCCGTCACACATAGGGAGCCTGATGCCGCCTTCGTCGTGCCTCTGGATTACGGCGCGGACAACTTCCGGGTATCGCCAGGACAGCTCACGGTGTACCGGACACAGGACTCGGGCAAGACGTGGCAGGCGTTGACGAACGGCCTGCCGGGCCCGAGCGACTACCAGAGCGTCTACCGTGAGGGGCTGGACACGGACGGCCTCGACCCGGAGGGCGTCTACGTCGGCACGAGCAACGGCGAGGTCTACGCCAGCGCCGACGGCGGCGACCACTGGATGCGCCTTCCCGGGACGCTGCCGCCGGTGCTCTCGGTGACCTGCTCGGTGCAGTAGCAGCGGTGCCTTAGGGGCGTTGCCGAAGCATGGTTGACCTTCGCTCTTGACGCGCCGCCACTGCGCCGTGATGCTGTATATTGGCGTAGCGTGACGGGGAGCTCCATTCTCAATCTGGACAACGTGAAGCCCAGCTGATGACGATCGAGCTTGGCCTGGCGCAGGGGATCGATGCCCAGACCTTCGGGGAACCCGGCCAGCGCACCTTCCGTTTGCGCATCCTCGGCTCGGACTCGCAGGCTGCCTCTCTCTGGATGGAGAAAGAGCAGTTCCAGGCGCTAAGCCTGGCCCTCGCGCAGATGCTGTGGCAGCTTCGCTATCAGCAGGCCGGGCCCCCGTCCAAGATCGACGAATTTCCCGCCGACGCCGAGTACGATCTCCACGTCGGCCGCATGGCCATCGGGCTTGACCTCTCTGACCGTACGATAGTTCTGCACGCCTTCGACGCCGGCGCCGGGGACGAGGACGAGCCTACTCTAAGCGTGCGCCTGACCGAGGACCACTGCGCATCTCTAAGGCAGCAGCTCGACGAGATCATCGTCGGCGGCCGGCCGCTCTGCGCGCTCTGCCACCTGCCGGTCGACGCCTCAGGCCACGCCTGCATACGCTCCAATGGCCACTCGGAGCAGCCTATTCCCAAGGAGGACGCCGGCGACGATACCTGACCGATCGGCGCCGCGGTCACCACCAGATCACGTCGTCCAAGTCCCCCTCGTCGTCGCCACCGTCAGGTGGCTTCGTCCAGAGATCAGTGCCCAGGTACTTCCAGCCGCTATCGGCGAACAGCAGCACCACATTCCCCCGGCGCAGCCGCTCGACGTACTTGAGCGCGGTGTGAAGCACGGCGCCTGAGGAGACTCCCGCGAAGATCGCCTCTCGTTTCATCAGCTCGGTGGCGGCCCGAAAGGCGTGGCGGCTGCGCACGAGGATCTTCCCATCTAGGACATCGAAGTCGAGAATCGGCGGGATGAAGCCGTCGGCCAGGCTCTTCAACCCTTGGACCTGGT
Organism: Dehalococcoidia bacterium; assembly: GCA_041487235.1. Taxonomy (GTDB): domain Bacteria; phylum Chloroflexota; class Dehalococcoidia; order SM23-28-2; family RBG-16-64-32; genus JBGPMY01. The sequence goes on along the minus strand of JBGPMY010000112.1, from coordinate 3,600 downwards.
AGCCGGGATGCGGTTCCACGGCGATGACCTGGGTTCTCGCATCGGCCTCCTTGAGCCGGCGGCCGACGCCGGTGATGGTGCCGCCCGTCCCCAGCCCGGCGACGAACAGATCCACGTGGGGCAGGTCTTCCAGGATCTCCGGGCCGGTGGTCTCATAGTGCGCGCGGACGTTGTGTGGATTGGAGAACTGGTCCAGGAGCAGCCAGCCGTTCTTCTGGGCCAACGAGCGGGCAACCGCCATGGCGCCCCTGACGCCACGATCCGCCGGCACCTGTTGGATCGTGGCGCCGTACGCGGAGAGCGTGCGGCGGATCTCCGGGAAGACGTTCTCCGGCATGACGACATGCACGGCGTAGCCACGGGCGCGGCCGATCATGGCCAGGGCGATTCCGGTGTTGCCGGTGGACGCTTCGACGAGCGTATCGCCGGGGTGCAATAGCCCGTCCTGCTCCGCGCCGAGCACCATGGCGTGCACTATGCGGTCTTTGACGCTGCCGGTGGGGTTCGTGCCCTCCAGCTTGGCGAACAGGCGGACGCCCGGTTGGGGGCTGCAGTGGCGCAGCTCCACCAGAGGTGTGTGGCCGATCGTGTGCAGGATATCGACGTCGCGCATGGCTTCGCCTTCAATTGTAGCTCCCCGAATCGCCGGCCCTCTAAGCCACCGTTTGGATCGGTTGAGTCCTGTGCTAAGCTGCTACGTGGGATGGCCACCCTGTCGTTCGGGAGAGGCGGAATCGCCGGCTGCAACGCGCGAAACTCGGTCGCATGGACGTAGAACAAACACACGCGGAAGCGGTGGGGTTGCTGGAAGGCGCGGCTGTGCCCACGCTTTCGACAGCCGTGGACCCCAAGGACAAGCAGTTCGCCGCCAACCGCGACCGCATGCGGGCGCTGGTGGAGGAGTTGCAGGCGGCGCTGACGCAGGTGCGCGCGGGTGGTGGCAAAGAGCAGGTTGAGCGTCACCGCTCTCGCGGCAAGCTGACCGCGCGAGAGCGCGTGGATCTGCTTCTGGACCCGGGCACGGCGTTCCTTGAGCTGAGCCCGCTGGCCGCCTGGGGCATGTACGACGGCGACGCCCCCGCCGCCGGCATCGTCACGGGGGTGGGTCGCGTTTGCGGCCGCGAGGTCGTCATCGTCGCCAACGACGCCACGGTCAAGGGCGGCACCTACTACCCGATGACCGTGAAGAAACACCTCCGCGCCCAGGAGATCGCCGAGCAGAACCAGGTGCCGTGCATATATCTCGTGGATTCCGGTGGGGCGTTCCTCCCTCTGCAGGCGGAGGTGTTCCCGGACCGCGAGCACTTCGGCCGCATCTTCTACAACCAGGCGCGGATGTCGGCCAAGGGCATTCCCCAGATCGCTGTCGTCGTCGGGTCGTGCACGGCGGGTGGCGCCTACGTCCCGGCCATGAGCGATGAGACGGTCATCGTGGAAGGCACCGGCACGATATTCCTGGGCGGCCCGCCGCTGGTGAAAGCCGCTACCGGCGAGGAGGTGACTGCGGAGGAGCTGGGCGGCGCCCTGGTGCACACGGAGATCTCCGGCGTCGCCGACCACTTCGCGACCAGCGACGAAGAGGCGCTGGCCACCGCCCGCAGCGTCGTCGCCAACCTCGGGCGGGACTCAAGGCAGCTGCCGTGGGCGCTCACGCCGCCGGAGGAGCCGCTCTACGACCCAGCGGAGCTTTATGGGATCGTCCCGGCAGACCTGCGCCGCTCCTTCGACGTGCGAGAGGTCATCGCGCGCATCGTGGACGCCAGCCGCTTCCACGAGTTCAAGGCGTCGTACGGCTCGACGCTCGTGTGCGGCTTCGCCCGCATCATGGGCTATCCGGTCGGCATTCTGGCTAACAATGGAATCCTCTTCTCGGAGAGCTCTCTGAAGGGCGCTCATTTCATAGAAATCTGCGCCCGGCGCAAGATCCCGCTGGTCTTTCTGCAGAATATCACCGGCTTCATGGTGGGCAAGAAGTACGAGCACGAAGGGATCGCCAAGCACGGCGCCAAGATGGTGACGGCCGTCGCCTCGGCGGAGGTGCCCAAGTTTACGGTGATCGTCGGCGGCTCGTTCGGCGCCGGCAACTACGCCATGTGCGGACGCGCTTACTCCCCGCGATTCCTGTGGACCTGGCCTAACGCTCAGGTCTCCGTGATGGGTGGCCAGCAGGCCGCCAGCGTGCTATTGACGGTGCGGCTGGAGAACCTGCGCGCGGAGGGCCACGACTTGACTTCTGAAGAACAGAAGGAGTTCATGCGCCCCACGCTGGAGAAGTACGAGAGGGAAGGAAGCGCGTACTACAGCACGGCGCGCCTCTGGGACGATGGGATCATAGACCCGCTGGACACCCGGACGTATCTGGCGCTGGGGCTGAGCGCCGCCGTGAACGCGCCTATCCCCGAGACGACGTTCGGCGTCTTTCGCATGTGACCATGGGCGACGGATGTGTGCAGATAGCCCGTCGAGGGCCGGTAGCCACCGTGACGATGAACCGGCCCCAGGTGCACAACGCTTTCAACGAACAGGTCATCGCGCAGCTGGGGGCGGCGTTCGGCGCGCTGGCGACCGATGCGACGGTTCGCGTGGTGCTCCTGGCAGGCGAGGGACGCTCCTTCAGCGCCGGCGCAGACCTGGACTGGATGCGTCGCGCCGCTGAGTTTAGCGAAGAGGATAATCGCGGAGACGCTGCCGCGCTGGCGGCCATGCTGCGCGCCGTGGCCGAGTGCCCGCGTCCGGTCGTGGCTCGCGTCCAGGGTAGCGCCTTGGGCGGGGGCGCCGGGCTTGTGGCGGCGGCAGACATCGCCGTGGCGTCTGAATCCGCAATCTTCGGCTTCACGGAAGTGCGGCTGGGCCTTGTGCCGGCGACCATCGCGCCCCACGTCGTCGAGAAGATCGGGCCGGGCCGCGCGCTGCCTCTCTTTCTTACCGGCGAGCGGTTCGACTCCGCGCAGGCGCTGGCGATAGGACTGGTGCACCGGGTGGTCCCGGATGGAGAGCTGGACTCCGCCGTGGAACAAGTCATCGATGCGCTGCTCAGCGGCGGGCCGCAGGCGCAGCAAGCCTGTAAGCAGTTGGTCCGCCGCGTGGCCGCCGCTGACGGGGGGTCAGGAGTCGACGCCTACACGGCTGACCTCATCGCGCGCCTACGATCCGGCGACGAAGGCCGCGAAGGCGTGCATGCATTCCTGGAGAAGCGAAGCGCCAGCTGGCTCCCCGCGCCGCGACCCGAAGCCCGAGCCTGATGTTCAAGCGGGTACTGATCGCGAACCGGGGCGAGATCGCCGTCCGAATCGCGCGGACATGCCGGGCGCTCGGCATAGAGACGGTGGCCGTCTACTCGGACGCGGACCGGCGGGCGCTGCACGTCCTGGAGACCGATCGCGCGGTCTACATCGGCGCCGCGCCCGCCAGCGAGAGCTACTTGAACATCGAAGCCATCGTGCGGGCTGCGGTCGAGAGCGGCGCCGAGGCTCTGCATCCGGGTTACGGGCTGCTTTCGGAGAACGCGGCGCTGGCCGATGCCTGCGCGGCGGCCGGTCTGGTGTTCGTAGGTCCGTCGGCCGCGGCCATGAGGGCGATGGGCGACAAGGCGGCGGCACG
>JBGPMY010000111.1:0-6254 GCA_041487235.1 Dehalococcoidia bacterium | reverse complement strand
TGCCTTGTGGAGATCGAGCGTAGGATGGTACTCATGGCAGTTTCAAGCGCTCGTCGTCCTGAGCCCCCTGTGCCTTACAGCTGCGACATTCCTTCTGACGCTCTTTCGCGGAACGCCCATTCATGACTTGGTCGCGGGTACCCGCGTTGCGAACGAAATGCAGGGCGTTCCTTCGATTTCGGGAAAGACCGGATGGAGCAGGGCCACGAAGATCGCGGGGGGTATCACACTGGCGGCAGCCGCCGTGGGGTTGCTCGTGTGGGCGTTGGTAGGAGGTCGCCCGCACGAGCTCAGCGCAAGTGAGAGGCAGTCCTATGTTCAGGATAACGAGCACCTGCTCGATTCACTGTCCCAGATTCCCGGTTCCCACAGGCTCGACCTACAGTCGCTTCCGTACTGCACAAACGGCTCAATTATTGGATATTCCACCTACGCGGACTATAAGACGGCGACGCTGATGTCCCATCAGGACATCGTCGATTTCTATGTCCGAAACCTTGGAGACACGTGGCAGCACTCAGTAACGAACGACACCCTTACGTTGCCACCCAGCGCCGACCATCCAAATGGTGGGCAGGACACCGCTACGACAGTCCAGTTCAAACGCGACTCCGCTAGACTTTCCGTCGCTATCGTACCGCCGCCGTACAACGGCATCACCTCGCCAAACGAATATAACGTGATGGTGGATTCGCACCGCCCAGGAGGCGCCAACTGTCATCTGGACTAGTGGCTGGCAGCAGCGGCGGTAGCGCCTGCGCACGCTGACGCGTCGCCTGCGGCTATCCCCTACGCCAGGGCGTCTCTGTCTTGCGGGCAGCCTTGTTCACGTAGCGGGCCAGGACGAACAGCAGGTCCGAGAGGCGGTTCAGGTACTTCACCAGCTCCGGGTTCACCGGCTCTTCCCGCGCCAGACGCACGACGGCGCGCTCCGCCCGGCGGCAGACCGTGCGGCAGAGGTGCAGCAGCGCCCCCGCCTGCGATCCTGACGGCAGGATGAAGGTACGCAGCGGCTCCACCCTGGCATCGTACGTGTCGATGAGCCGCTCCAGCGCCTGGATCTTCGCCTCCGGCTCCAGGAACAGGCGACCGGCCTCTGCCTGGCGCCCCGTTTCGCTGGCCAGCTCCGAGCCGATGTTGAAGAGCTCGTTCTGGATGCCCTGAAGAGCCTTCAGCAGCGTGCGCTGCCGCAGGAAGGAGACGGCGACACCCAGCGCGGAGTTCAGCTCGTCGACGGCGCCGTAGGCCTCGACCCGCGCGCTGTCCTTGGGCACGCGGCCGCCGCCGAACAGGCTGGTCAGACCGGTGTCGCCGGCCCGCGTGTAGAGCTTGGACTTCTTCGCCCTAGGCATAACCTTAGGCGACCAGTCTATCCGCCCGACGCGAACGGCGCCACTACCGGGCGACCCGTCTGCGGGTGCGGGAACACGTCCACACGGGCGCCGTAGACCTGCCCCAGGAGGTCTGTCTGAAGCACGCCGGCGGCGCTGCCCTGGGCGATGACCTGTCCGTGATGCAGCATGACGAGCCGATCGCAGAACTGGGCCGCCAGCGTCAGATCGTGGACGATGGCCAAGACGGCCTTCTCCTGCGACCGGCAGAGGGAGCGCATCAGCTCCAGCGCCCCCGCCTGATGGCCGATGTCCAGGTGGGCCGTCGGCTCGTCCAGCAGCAGGACGGGCGTCTCCTGGGCCAGCGCCCGGGCCAGCACCACTCGCTGCCGCTCGCCGCCGGAGAGCTCGCCCACCGGGCGGTCGGCCAGATCCCAGGCATCCGTCGCCGTCATCGCCCGTCGCGCCGCTTGCAGATCGCCCGGCCCCTCGTTTTGGAGCAGGCGCAGGTGGGGCGTGCGACCCATGAGCACGGCCTCCAGGGCCGTGAACGCCTCCGGCAGCAGCGGATTCTGGGGCACGACGGCGACCCGCAGGGCGCGCTCCCGCTGGGAGAGCGACGAGACGCCCTCGCCTCCCAAACGCACCTCCCCCGCCAGCGGCCGCACGACGCCCGTCACCGCACGGATGAGCGTCGTCTTACCGGAGCCGTTGGGGCCGACGAGTCCGACCAGTTCGCCAGCCCACACCTGCAGGCTCACGTCGCGCAGAGCGACGATCTGGCGGCCTGCCGTTGAATAGGCCACGCTCAGGTTGCGCACGTCGAGACCCGCCGCCAGTTCATCTGCAGCGGTGGCCGGATCAGGCGCCAGACGGCCCGCGATCATCAGTATGCACCGCCTGCGCGACGCAAAAGATAGAGGAAGAAGGGCACCCCGCAAAAGGCGGTGACGATGCCGACGGGCACTTCCGATGGCTGGTCCACGGTGCGGGCGACCAGGTCGGCGCCGATGAGAAAGGCGGCGCCCACGATGATCGCCATGGGCAGCAGATGACGGTTGTCAGGCCCCCAGACCAACCGTACGGCGTGCGGCACGATGAGCCCGACGAAACCTATCGTTCCGCTCACGGAGACGGCCGCCGCAACGGCCACGGACGACGCGCCCAGCAGAAGTAGTTTCGTTCGCTCCACGTCGATCCCCAGTTGGCGCGCCTGCTCCTCATCCAGGTTGAGGACGTTGAGGATGCGTCCGTGGGCCAGCACGATGACGGCGGCGGGCAGGACGTAGGGTACGGCCCAGCCCAGCTTGATCCAGCTGGCGGTGTTGAAGCCGCCCAGCACCACGGAGAAGACCGTAAACATGTGCGTGGTGCTCCTCAGCATCAGGAAGGAGGTGATAGCGGTGGACAGCGAAGCGACGGCCACGCCCGCCAGGATCAGCGTCGTCGTTGGCACCGTATTCCCCACCCGCGCGACGCCGTACACCAGCAGAACAGAGCCGAGGGCGCCGGCGAAGGCGGCCAGCGGCAGCAGGCTGAGGCCGTGCCAGGAGACGGATAGACCGGCGACGACGACGATCGTTGAGCCGAGGGCGGCGCCGGTGGCCACGCCGATCAGGTACGGTTCCGCCAGCGGATTGCGGAACACCCCCTGGTAGGTGGCGCCGGCCATCGCCAGGGTGGCGCCCACCAGCCCAGCCAGCAAGATTCGGGGCAATCGCACCTCCCAGACGATGTCACGCCAGGTGGCCGGAAGATTGCCGGCCAGATCGACGCCGGGCAAGTGCGAGAGCAAGATACGCACCGTCGCGTCCAGCGGGATGCCGGCCGGCCCCAGCGCCAGGGCCAGGAGAGACACGAGCGTGAGGGCGCAGCAACCTATGAGCAGGCGCGGCCACAGGTCGCCGCGGCCAGACGGCCGCCCGTCCGGGCGCAGACTGACCACCGCTGGGTCCGTGGCGGAGATATCGAGCGTCGCCGGGCGGCGCAGGATGTTCATGGGAACTTATCGGGGTATAGAAGTTTGGCCAGAGTCTGCAGTGCCTCTACCAGACGAGGCCCGGGCCGGCTGATGATGTCTGGGTTAATGGCGTGGATGCGCTTGTTCTTCACGGCCGAAATGCCGGACCAGCCCGGGCGCGCGGACACGGTGTCTGCAGATTCGCCGGCGACCTCATCGGCCAGGATGATCACCTCGGGGTCCGCCTGGACGATCGCCTCGGACGTCATCTGCGGGAAGGGCTGGCCCGTGGCGTCCGCAACGTTGCGCGCTTTGAGCAGCTTGTACAGGTCGGCCACGAAGCTGCCCGGTCCCGACGTGTAGTAGGTGTTGTCCACTTCATGGAACACCTTGGGGCCCTGATCCACGCCTTCCAGCTTCTTGGTGACGGCGGCGATGGCGTCTCGCATTCGGGTGATCAGCGCGCCAGTCTCGTCGGGGTGGCCGGTTACCTGCCCCAAGAGGTCGATCTGTCTGTATACCTTGCTCACAGAGGCCGGAGACTGCAGCAACAGAGCCGGGATGTTGGCGGCGGAAAGGGAGTTGACGAGGTCGCCTGGATCGAAGAAGAGGATCACAAGATCTGGCTTCAGGGCGATGATGGACTCCACGCTGGGCGCGTAGGAGTCCAGGTGGGTTAGCTGCGAGGCTTTCGCGGGGCAGTCAGAGAAGTTGTCCGCCGCTATGATCTGACCACCGGCCCCCAGCGCGTACAGGATCTCCGTGTGCCCGGCGGACAGGGAGATGATGGCAGAAGGAGGCTCCTGCAGGGTGATTTGATGTCCCGTATCGTCAGCGACGCTGATGGGGAAGCCGGACGTCTTCGGTGTGGCGATCGCCGGCTCCTGCGAGCAGGAGAAGACAGCCGATGGGCTCGCCGACTTGACGGCAGTCGCTGCCGAAGGGCTAGCGGCGCCATCTCCCCCATTGCCGCCACCGCAGGCCGCGGCGAACGCCCAGAGCAGCGCGAATACGGCCAGGGCCGCCCATGGGACCTTGTTTGCTCGTAGCTTCATCTCGGCACCTCCCGATTATCCCTTTGTAGCGGCGACCTTTGGGTCGCCGCGGGCGGAAGGCAAGGGAGCTCCGAAACAAAGGCCCCTGCCGGAACTGGCAGGGGCCTGCGCTTCGTCGCTGCGCCCATGCCTTTCCTCGAAGGCTGGTACTCGAACAAAGGCAGGCGACCTGGCTCCCCCGGTGCTTCCTTCTCGCTCTGAATCGGAGCCCGGGGATACAGTTGCGGGACAGCGCCGGCCTCTCACCGGCTTCGCTTTTGACTCCTGCCCCCCGGCAGCGAGAAGCCCGCTGCCGAGAGGTCGTGGAGACCCCTGTTCTCTCTATTCGATTGCGCCCGCACTATAGCAATGTTGCGCCAAGGACGTCAAGGCCGCCCGTTGACGCCGGGCAGGACGTTCGCTCAAATGGTGTTGCGTTCGGCGATTTGACTAGCAGGAGAGTGAGCGATGGAGATGGGACTGGCAGGGAAAGCGGCCTTTGTCGGCGGCTCCAGCAAAGGGATCGGCCGCGCGGTGGCGATGGCGCTGGCCCGCGAGGGCTGCAAGGTGGCGGTCTGCGCGCGCAACCGGGACACCCTGGAGGCCGCGGCCGAGGAGATACGGCGGGAGACCGGCGCCGAGGTGCTGGCGCTCATCTGCGACATGGCCCAGTACGACGACATCAAGCGCGTAGTCGCGGAGACGGCGCGGGAGTTCGGGCGGCTGGACATCCTGATCAACAACGCCGGGGGCCCACCCACCGGTACCTTCGATACGCTGGACGAACGCTACTGGCTGCATGCCCTGGACCAGAACCTGCTGTCCGCCGTGCGCGCCGTTCGTGAGGCGCTGCCCCACCTGCGGCGCTCCGGCGCCGGGCGCATCATCAACATCAGCTCCGTGGCCGTCAAGCAGCCGATAGACGGCTTGATGCTCTCCAACGCCACGCGGCTGGGCGTTGTGGGCATGGCGAAGACGCTGTCGCGAGAGCTGGCGCCAGAGGGGATAACGGTGAACAACGTCTGTCCGGGAAACATCGCCACAGAGCGGCTGGTGTCCCTCATCGAAGAGCGGGCGAGGCGGCAGGGCGTCAGCCTGGAGGAGGCTGTCGAGCTGGAGGAAGGCCGCGTGCCCATGGGCTTCCTGGGAGAGCCGGAGGACGTGGCCAACCTGGTGGTATTCCTGGCGTCTGTGAAGGCGCGCTACATCACCGGCGCCAGCATCCAGGTGGACGGCGGCAGCACCACAGCCGTGTTCTAGGCTGCGAACCAGGCGGACAAGCGAATGGATGCAGCTTAGCCGGGGCGGCCCCTGTAGCTGGCATCGCTTTGGTCGATCCAGAGGTTGGCGTTCCAGTAGGAGTTGCCGAACCAAGGGAAGCCCACGCGGTTGTTGAGGTATGGCCAGGCGATGACGCCGCCACCCGGGGCCGCGTAGTCTATGCGCGCGTGGGCCGCCGGCGCCTGGGGATTCGTGACTCCCAGCAGGTAGCGCTGGATCTCGTAACCCAGCTGCTTGCGCTTTTCGATATCGAACTCGCGCCGCTGGCCTTCCAGGAGCTTGTCCAGAACCGGGTCGCTGACCTTGAAGGAGTTCTTGGGCCCGTCGGTGTGGAAGTAGGGATAGACCCAGTCGTCCAGGTCGATCCAGCCGTTGTCGAAACCCCAGGTCATGGCGGCCAGGTCCGGGTCGTCCTTGATCAGCCCCTCCGCTATGCGCGAGTAAGGCACCGTCTGGTACTTGATATCCTCCTCGATACCCAGGATGTCGATCACGCGTCGGAAACGCTCGCTGTAGATCTTGTCTCGGTCCCGCAACAGGAACCGCGGCGCCGTTTCCTCGGGGAAGGCCTGAATCACCTGCCGAGTCGCCCATTCCGTGGTCGGGTTGGCCGTCACGTTGAAGTGCAGCACGCGACGGCGGTCGTGC
>JBGPMY010000110.1:0-6265 GCA_041487235.1 Dehalococcoidia bacterium | reverse complement strand
GGGCGTATGCCCTCAACTCTGAGCACCGGCGATGGTCAGAGCTGCCAGCGGTGCGCGCTTTCCTGGACGCATGGCGCTGAGCGCATGAGCGACCTCACCATCGTTCACAGCTCCGACCTGCACATCGACGCGGACGCGGCCACTGACGCCCTTCGACTTCGCTCAGGACAGGCTTTTCACCCGCTGTGCCGGGTGCTGGCGACAGCCCGTCGCGCACAGGCGCACCTCTTGCTGCTGGCCGGGGACATCTTCGATAACAACCGGCTCCCGCTCTCGTTGCTGGACAGCAGCGCCAGGCTCCTGGGCGACGCCGGCATGCCAGTGGTCATTCTGCCCGGCAACCACGACTGTCTGACAGCCGATTCCGTCTACCGCAGGGGCGGGATCAGCGACGTGCCCAACGTCCACGTCATCGGCGTCTCCTGCGCCGAGTCCTGTCTGTTCCCGGAGTTCGACCTGGAGATCTGGGGGCGGGCGCACCTCGACTACGCCAACATGTCGCCGCTGGAGAGGCCGCCGGCCCGCACCACCCGCTGGCAGATCGGGGTGGCGCACGGACACTGGATGCGCAGCGCCGCCGACCGCCATCGAGGCTGGCTGTTCAGCGATGAGGACATCGCCGCTACCACCGCCGACTACCTGGCCCTGGGTCACTGGCCACAGGCGCTCGCCGCCGGAGACGGTCGAGTGCCGGCCTACTACAGCGGGTCGCCGGACCTGGCGGGCACCGTCAACCTGGTGCGCCTGTCCGATGGCGGGCGGGCGGACGTCCGGCGCCTCCCGCTGACCCGGTAGTGCCGCTTTACCACACGTCAACACGTAGGTGGCGACATTTCGGCGAGACGCCCGGCGCATACTGAGGCCAGAGATCAGAAGGAGGTAAGAATGTTGCCCCGAATTCTATTCGCCCTATGTGAGCTGGGACGGCGCGAGGTCGGTCAGTCAGCGGCCCAGTACGTCCTGATAGTAGCGCCGCTGCTGGCCGCCATCGGCCTGGGCATCGCGACGCTGGTCCTGTCAGCGTCGTAGCCAGGACGCCGGGCCGATCAGTTGACCCCCTGCGCGGCGAGGCCGTATCGTAAATCCGGGCGGGGTGTAGCTCAGCTAGGCTAGAGCGCCTGGTTTGGGGCCAGGAGGCCGGCGGTTCGAATCCGCCCACCCCGACCACGCTCTGGACGCGAATCCGCACGGCTGATAAACGCAAGAAGGGTCCTCCGCCAGGTAATCGCCTGTCAGCGTCCAGGCGCGCGCCCGGCTCCCGCCGCAGACGAAGCGATACTCGCAGGCCCCGCATCTGCCCTTGAGCTTGTCCGGCTCACGTAGCTCGCGGAAGAGCGGCGCGTCGCGATATATCTCGGCGAACGGCCGGTCGCGCACGTTCCCCGCCGCCAGCGGTAGGAAGCCGGAGGGACAGACATCTCCCGCATGGGAGATGAAGGCGAAGCCCTTGCCGTCGTTCACGCCCAGACCGGGCCGGTTCAGCCCGTCCGCGAACCGGTAGCCCGCCCCCGCGACCGGCCGCACGCTCGAGCCTGGTTTGGCTTCAGCGCCACGACGCTCCATCGCCACACGGCGGTAGGCTGGGGCGGCAGTACTTTTTATGTCAAACGGTGCCTGTTGGGACAGCTCGTACAGCCAGTGGAAGACGCGCTCGTGATCCTCCGGCGAGACCATATCCTCGATCTTGCCGCGACCGGTGGGCACCAGGAAGAAGAGGCTCCACTGCACAGCCCCCGCCTTGGCCACGATCTCCGGCATCTGATCCAGGACCGGCAGACTGTAGCGGCTCACCGTGGTATTGATCTGCAGCGTCAGTCCGGCCTCACAGACGTCCCGCATGATTCGCAGCGTCCTGTCGTAGGTACCGGCGAAGCCGCGGAAACGGTCGTGCACCTCCGCCGTTGGGCCATCCAGACTAACGGCGACGCGACGCACACCAGCCTGGCGCACACGCTGAAGGTTCTTGGGCGTGGCCAGCGCGGTGGCGCTGGGCGTCAGGGAAGTGCGGAGCCCCCTGTCGGCAGCATAGGCCAGCAGCTCGTAGACATCGCGGCGCATCAGCGGGTCGCCGCCGGTAACCACCAGGATCGGCGCGCCCACGTCGCGTATCTGATCGATGACGGCCAGCGCCTCCGCCGTCGTCAGCTCGCGCGGATCGCGCCGCGGCTGGGCCACAGCGCGACAGTGGACGCAGGAGAGGGCGCAGGCGCGGGTGATCTCCCAGGCTACGGTGAAGGGGGCCCGATCGAAGTCGGCGGACGCCAGCAGATCATCGTTTCTACGGCGCAGGGCTTGAGCAGTCGGATTCTTCATGCCGTCTCCGCGGCCATCGTCTGAACCGGCACGGGCCACTTCGCCGCGATATCGGCCTCCAGGGAGCCGGGTATGATGCCGATCTCCTCATCGGTCAGGTAGCACGCCGGATCCGGCGCCTGAAAGTCGCCGAAGTAGCTCTCGGCGCGGGCGCGCAGGTTACCGTTGCAGATGTCCAGGAACCGGCAGCTCTGGCAGCGGCCCTTCAGGTACAGCCGTCGTTTCCGGAGGATAGCCATACGCGGCGGCGCCGTATCAGTCCAGACGGCGCTGAAAGGGCGCTCCTTCACGTTGCCGAAACTGTAGTGCCAGGAGAACTGGTCGGCGTGAACGTTTCCAAGCGGATCGATGGAGGCGACGCCGACGCCGGACTGGTTGCCGCCGTTCCACGAAAGCAGGCAGCGCACCTCTTCCGCCCGCTCAGCGTCCTCCTTCTTGAGGTGCAAGTAGAGATAGGCGGAGTCTGCGTGGTTGTCGACGGTCAGCATCTCTTTGCTGACGCCGCGGCGCTCAAAGTCGCGCGCTCTCAGTATAAGATAGTCCATCGCCGCCCGTGTCTCAGCAGGGTCGAGGTCCAACCCGCGCACACGGCCGCCCCGGCCCGCGTAAGCGAGATGGTACAGGCAGAAGCGCGGGATGCCCTCGCGCTCCACAAGGTCCAGGACTCCGGGCAGCTGGTCCGCGTTGTTGCGGTGGATCGTGAAGCGAACGCCCACCTTGACGCCCACATCGCGGCAGCGCCTGATTCCAGCCAGAGACTCCTCGAAAGCCCCCTGGCGGCCGCGCACCTTATCGTGCGCCCGACCGATCCCGTCCAGGCTGACCCCGACGTAGGCGAAGCCGGCATCTCGAATGCGCTCCGCGATCGACTGCGAGATGAGGGTGCCGTTGGTGGAGAGGACGCAGCGGAGCCCGCGGCGCGCGGCGTGGGCGGCCAGAACGAAGAGATCGGCTCTCATGAGTGGTTCGCCGCCAGAGAAGATGAGGGTTGGGGCGCCGAAGGCCGCCACGTCATCGATCAGGCGAAACCCGTCTTCCGTCGTAAGCTCGCCCGGGTAGTCACGGTCCTGGGAGTCAGAGTAGCAGTGCAGGCAGTGCAGATTGCAGCGGCGGGTCGCGTTCCAGACGATGACCGGCTTCTTGTCCGCCGAGTAGTGGATCAAGTGCGGCGGCAGCGCGGCAGTAGAGCGCCCGTGGAGCATTACGTCTGCCGGACGCACAGTTCCATCCAGCAACCGGGACAGAGGCAACATCTCAGCGCGCCCTCATCTCCACTCCATCGTCTCCGAAGATACGGCCAATCGCGGCGTCGGACGCGCCAAGCCGAGCGCCGACCGTATCGCAAGGTGGACCACGAATCCGGCCAGGAAGGACGGAATCGCTCCGCCCAGCCATGTAATCTCATCAGTAAGGGGGAAAGGCAGACGCAGAGTGTCGGCGAACAGCCAGCTCATGGCGTCCCTCCACCAGCCGACGTTCGCTGGCGTGATCCACTGGTATAGCAGGAAGCCCACGACCCAGGCCGCCGCGGCGGACGAGGCAGACGCGGCGCCGACCGCCGCCCGGCTGAGTATCTGGTCCGCGATCAGGACGCCGAACAGGGGCACGAACAACGCCGCCAGCAGGAGCAGCGATCCCTCGAATTCCAGCAGATCGAAGGGAAGTGTCACGCCGATGACGAGCGCGAATACGCCGACCGTGAGCCGACGCGCGCCCAGCGGCGCCAGGGTCCTCAGCGCCAGTGCTGCCGAATGCATGTTGACGAACACTTCATCGACCTGCAAAACGAGCAGCAGCGCGAGCGCCGCCAGCCCCACGCGCATGCCGACCACGAACCCGGCGATGTCGCCGCTCGCGGTGGCGGGTAGGTAGACGACGCCGAGGAAGCCAAGCCAGGCCGTGGCCACGAAGAAGCCGAGGAAGCTTCCCCTCACTGTGCTGCTCACCCCGTTGCCGAAGCGCGCGTAGTCTGCCACCAAAGGGAGCCACAACAGAGGGACGACGAGCATGACGTCCACGGCCTGCCAGAAGGAGGGCCAGCCTCCCACCGTAGGCCGCTCAAGATACGTGGGAATCCCGAACTCCATGTAGGCCGAGAGCGTCAGCACCGCCGCTACGACGAGGACCAGCCAGATGCCGACGCGGCGCAACAGCTTGCGCACGACAAACTGCGGCCCGGCCAGGGCCAGGGCCATTCCCGCGAGCCCAAAGGTGACGACCCACACCGGCCGCAGACCGGCGCCCAAGGCGCGTTCGCTGACCAGCTCCGCGGAGCCAGCGATGAGCGAGAGGGCGAAGGCGCCAAAGAGGACGTTTCTGAGGGCCAGCAGCGCTCCGATTAGCGGCGCAGCGCGCTCGCCGAAGAGGCTCGTCAGCAGGCCGGCGCTGGAGAGGCCGCTACGCGCGGCGATGCCGGCGACAGCCGCCAGTAGCAGACCGCCCAGCAAAGCGGCGACTGCGACGGCGAGAAACGCTCGTTCCAGGCTCAGGGCTGGGACGAGGAGGGAGCCGAAGGGCATGATGTAGAGGCTGACTCCCACACTGGCCCAGAGGGCCGCGTGGTCCAGAAAGCCGAAGCTCCGCTCTGCCTCGGGGACACGATCGTGGGCCATCAGACCTTCGCCACCTCCACTGGGATCGCCCGATCGACCTGCTGCTGCACCCAGTTCCAGCGCCAGTACTTCAGGTGGCCGTAGCCCCCGGCCAGGTGCAGCCACTTAATCATGCCCGGGATCACGGCGTCGTATGACTTCCAGCCTCGATGCTGGTACGGCTCCCAGGCGTGGTAGACCACCACCTGCCCCGGCCTCACCGCGGACGACAGCTTGGTGCGGATGTAGAAGGACTCGAAGTCGTTGAACACGCGCACTTCCTCGCCATCCGCCACGGCGCGCGCTTCCGCATCATTCGGATTCATGATGACCAGGGGATGCCCGCGATGGGTACGCAGGAGCGTCTCGTTGACCACGTTGACGGAGTGGATGCTCCAGCGCTGGTGGCCGCTGGTCATCGTCAGCGGATAGTCGCCGCCCATCCGGGGATTGGGCTTGTGTACCGGCAGCTCCTCGCCCGCCTCCAGGAACCAGTCATGATCGATGTAGAACTGGATGCGGCGAGCGAACGTGGGGTACGGCAGCTTGCGCTCCACGTGCCAGCGCAGCGGCGATATCGTCTCGTTCGGCTTGATGTCGGTGGCTAGCCCCAGGCCGACGGCGTCCGCGCCCAGGCCGGTGAAGCGGATGACTCCGCGTTTGCGCACCTCCTTCAGGTCGGTCTTCTCCGGCAGGGCGCCCACCCGCACCGTGTCCTTCACCATCTCCTCTGCCATCTTCTCCCCGTCTCGCTCCTTGATAGCGCCATGCAGCGTGAAAACGTCGTACACGTCGCGTAGCCGGAAGCGTCGCCCGCCCTCGTCGCCGTACTCGTCGATGCCGCGCGCCAGCGCCCGCTGCTGCAGCTTGGCCGCCAACAGCCCGAATATCTCCCACTCCGGTTTCGCTTCACCCACAGGATCGACAGCCTTATCGGTAAAGGTCAGGTAGTTGATGTGCGCCGTGGGGAAGCGGAAGTCCACTTTTTCGTAGAATCCGGCCGCGGGCAGCACAATGTCGGAGTAGAGCGCCGTGGTGCTCATCCGCAGGTCACAGGAGACGATGAGCTTGAACTTGGGCCAGAGCTCGTTCAGGAGCTTCTTGAGCCCACCGCGCGTGCGTCGCAGCGTCGATCCGGCCACGCCCAGGTAGACGCGCGGCGTCTTCTCCGGCGAGGGCCGAACCAGGCCGTCCCACCAACCCCGGTCCATCGCCTCCTGCATGTACTCGTCGAACGTGCGCTTCATGCCGGGGTCGTTCCACTTGGGATTGTTCCAGACTTCCTTGTAACCCGCGTGGTGGTACCAGTAGAAGGCGGGCGGCACCATCAGCGGAGTGGCCGGCATGTCCGTTACCGTCTT
>JBGPMY010000109.1:0-6266 GCA_041487235.1 Dehalococcoidia bacterium | reverse complement strand
TCCTGGTGCAGGTTATCGATGTTCTGGGTGATGATGTGCTTCAGGTAGCCGGCCTCTTCCATTTCGCGCAGGGCGTGATGTCCGAGATTCGGGGCGGCCTTCTCCAGGGCGTCCGTCAGCTCTCGGTACGTGCTGGCGCGGCTGATGCGCTCCTCCCACCATTTGGCCGGGTCCTCTAAGAAACGCTCGTAGCCGCGCATGTCCGGCTCGCCGTACTTCGTCCACATGCCGCCGGGCCCGCGGAACGTGGGCACGCCGCTCTCGACCGACAGGCCAGCGCCCACCAGCGCCACCACGTGCCGCGAGCTGATGATCAGCCGCGCGGCCTGTTCGACCGCCTGTTCCAGGCTTGTGATGCTCAGCCGGTCACCCCGTCTGGTCTGAGGGAACGGCGTGAATGTATTCGATCACTGGGCAATTGCCTCCGAGCCAACATTATAGCTGCGGCCCTGCTCTTGTGGCGTCCAGGTACTGCGGCATCACGGGGAAGGATTAAGATTGGGGCAGATGATAACGTTCAAAGTGGAACTTGAACAGGAAGAGGACGGCCGCTGGATCGCGGAGGTCTCCGATCTGCCCGGAGTCCTCGTGTACGGGGCGACCCGGGAAGAAGCCAGGGCGAAGGTGCAGGCGCTGGCGCTTCGCGTCCTGGCTGATCACACTTCCGCCGGTTGAAGTCGGCGGCTCGGGCTGGAGCCGCGCACCCTTCGGCCCTGCTCAGGGCAAGCTTCAGTGCGTGGGGTTGTCTCCGTTCTTGACCTGCCTGCCACTGAGGGCTACGTTGGCATCGCCATGCCATCCGTTCTGACCATCGCCGGATCGGACTCCAGCGCCGGCGCCGGCGTCCAGGCCGACCTCAAGACCTACGCCGCCCTGGGGGTCTACGGGACGTGCGCCATCACCGCGATCACCGCTCAGAACACGCTGGGCGTGTCGGCGGTGCACGAGTTGCCGCCGGAGATCGTGGCCGCCCAGATCGATGCCGTCGTCTCCGATATCCGCCCGGACGCCGTGAAGACAGGAATGCTGGCGAACGCAGCGATCGTGGAGGTCGTCGCTGCCAAAGTGAAGCAGTACGCGCTGCAAAACCTCGTCGTCGATCCGGTGATGGTGGCCGCGAGCGGCGACCGTCTCCTGCGCGAGGACGCGGTGCAGACGCTGCGCGACCTGCTGCTGCCGCTGGCCGACGTGACCACGCCCAACATCCCGGAGGCGGCGGCGCTCGTCGGCTACGAGCTCAGGACGTACCTCCAGCTGCGCCAGGCGGCCCGCGAGATTCACGCTATGGGGCCTCGCAACGTCGTCATCACCGGCGGGCACAAGGAAGGCACCACCGTAGTCGACATCCTGTTCGACGGTCGCGACTTCCACGAGTTCGCTGCGCCGCGCATCCAGACCACCAGCACGCACGGCAGCGGCTGCACCTTCGCCTCCGCCATCGCCGCCTACCTGGCCCGTGGCGAGCCGGTCCCGGACGCCGTCAGCCACGCCAAGGAGTACGTGACGGAGGCGCTGCGCCACGCCTACCCCATCGGGCACGGGCACGGGCACGGGCCTATGCACCACTTCTACGAGTGGTGGCACGACGATGAGGACAGTGGGAAGTAGGGCGCTATCGCAAAGCGATGTGATACTTTGCTGAGAGACCCCGCCACCGTCATCATATGAAGTTCACGCCCGCATTAGGAGGTAAGTAACTATGACACAGGAACCGGCGGACAAGGCAACCAGCCGTCGCAACTTCATCATCGGCGTCGGCGTAACCGGCCTCACCCTCGCGGCCGGTGGCGCCATGGGCTACGTCATCGCCCGCGACGAGGGGAAAGGCGACGCGACGCCCGGTCACGACGGCACGCCGACGCCCGCTCCGGGCACGGTCAACCCTGGTCCGACACCCCAGGGTAAGGTCGCCAGCGCCAGAGACGCCACCCTACCGCCGCTGCAGCCTTCTCCTCTGCAGTTGACGTACCGAGCGCAGAACCAGACGGTGGAGATAGCCGCCGGGGTCAAGTACAACTCATGGACGTTCGAAGGAACCGTGCCGGGGCCGGTGCTGCACGTGAAACAGGGCGACACTGTCAAGTTCACCCTGCTCAACAACGGCACCGAAGGACATTCGATCGACTTCCACGCCGCGCAGACGCCGTGGGACAAGAACTACGTGACTATCGTCCCCGGCCAGTCGCTCAGCTTCGACTGGAAGGCGGATTTCCCCGGCGTCTTCATGTACCACTGTGGCACGGCGCCGGTGCTCCACCACATAGCTAACGGCTTGTACGGCGCCGTCGTCGTCGATCCCAATCCGCCCTTGGCGCCGGCGCGAGAGTACGTGCTTGTCCAGAGCGAGTTCTACGCCAAGCCCGGCGCCGGCGACACCTGGGACGGGGACATGGACAAGATGCTAAAGCCGCAGCCGGACCTGCTGGCCTTCAACGGCGTTGCCTTCCAGTACAAGGACAACCCGCTGCCGGCCAAGGTGGGAGAGAAGATAAGGCTGCACGTGCTGAACGCCGGGCCCACGCTGTTCTCCGCCTTCCACGTGATCGGCGCTATGTTCGACGTGGTGTACGTGGATGGCAATCCCAGGAACCCCCTGTACGGGCTGCAGACGCACACCATCCCGCCGGGCGGCGGCGCCACCTTTGAGTTGACGATCCCGGAGGCCGGCCTCTACCCCTTCGTCACTCACGCCTTCGCCTATACGGCGCTGGGCGCCCTGGGGTTGCTGCAGGTAACTTAGCGGCCTTCGTCGGATGCTGGCCCCGCGTTATCCCAGCGGGAATCCGGCAACCAGATGAGACCCCTGGTGGGAAAGCACCAGCGCGGCTACAACGAACATCGCGAGTATGAACACCGACGTGATTGTCCCTGTCATCTTCACCCTCCCTTAACTCCACTTCCAACGTAGGTCTGGCATGCCTGCGCGTCAATTGCAAGCGGGCAGACGGAGGGTTGAGATTCGGTAAACGTCCCCTCCACGAACTTCGCGCTCCTGCCGCGCCCCGTGCGGAACCACGCTACGCGGCGTATCATCCAGGAGATGAGCGAACAGATGATTCCCACCACAGAGGTGCCTGCTTGACCGACGCATCGAACCGCTGGCTGCAGGCCAGAACCGTGTCCGGCGACGCCTACGACGCCACGTACGAGCGCCGCGCCGCTGCCGGCGAGGACGTCCACGGCGAAGCCGAATTCGTCCAGCGGTTTGCGCCCACGTCCGTGCTCGATGCCGGCTGCGGAACAGGCCGCGTCGGGCGCGAGCTGGCCCGTCGCGGCCTGGACATCGTCGGCGTCGACATCGACCCCGAAATGCTCGACACGGCCAGGCGCAAGGCGCCCGGCGTAGACTGGCGCCTCGCTGACCTCGCGACCGTTGACCTCTCCCGTTCGTTCGACACAATCGTGATGGCCGGCAACGTAATGATCTTCCTAAAGCCAGGGACCGAGAGCATCGTCGTCGCCAACATGGCGCGCCACCTTCAACCGCACGGGTCGCTGATCGCGGGCTTTCAAATCATGCCGGATCGACTGACCGTCCAGCGATACGACGAGATCGCCGCCAATGCCGGCCTCGCGCTCGCCGAGCGATGGTCAACCTGGGATCGCGACGCTTGGGATACGAGCAACGACTACGCTGTGTCCGTGCACAGGAGAGCCCCCGACTCTTCGCCGGTGTAGGGCCAATTGCGCAACCACAGGTTGGCTACGGAAAGGAGGCTCAAAATGCCAATCGATCTAACCGAGTTTAGCGACGCCATAAACAACGCCCTTGAGGAGAGCAGCTACTGCGTCGTAGCAACCTGTGGGCCAGATGGTCCGGACGTCGGCTACAAAGGCAGCATGCAGGTGTTCGACCGGGACCACCTCTCCTACTGGGAGAGGACGAGAGGTCAGCACCTTGCCAATCTGCGATCGGACCCCCGCGTCGCGGTCATGTACTTCAACCGCGAGCGCGGGAAATACCTGCGAATGTACGGCCGGGCCGAGCTGCATGAAGAAGGGCCGGTGCGCGACGAGATCATGGCAAGGTCACCCGAGCCGGAGCTGGCCAGAGACCCCGAACGTAAGGGCATCGGCGTTCTGATCCGTGTCGATCGGCTGGAGGAGGCGTTCGGGCGCATCTCGCAACGCCGTGATAGTACGTAGGCCGCTTCGTGATGACTCACGGTGGACCGGGACCGATTCGCGCCCCCGACCACTCGCCCGCGTCGCCGTGCTTCGGTATCCCTATCGGTTCCGATGCAGGTAGATCAACCAACAGCGGCTCGAATAGTGGTTCTTGCCGGTCGGAGGTCAGTTGCACGGACGCGAGCCCGTGGTGTATTGCGAGATAGATCACGTCGCCTCGGTACGGACCGTCATCGCCGCGGAATCGGCAGAAGACCTGAGGGCAAGGGTATGATTAGGGTCAGATACATGTCGGACACCAGCGCTACGCCTGTCCTGAGCGGAGTCGAAGGGAGGCGCACCTCCACCGCCAGTATCTCCAGACCGCCCACGAACTCGAGGCTCTCCAGGCCCGCCGCCAGGGCGGCCACGCCCCCCTCACCCGCCTCGACATCAGCGCCCCGCCGGCCCCGTGACCGCGTCCCGCGCACCCCCTCCCTCGGTTCTCGGTTCTGGGTTCTTGCCATATTGCTCCAATGCTCCAACGCTCTCCCGTTCTCCTCCGCCATGGGTCGGGGCGGCGGGGCCAATCCGCGATAATCTGCGCCATCCGCGGCCAAACCCGGTGGCGGGGCGGGGCCCATCCGCGTCCATCTGCGCTAATCTGCGTTCATACGTGGCTCAAATCCGGCGGGCGGGGAGTGGTCCCCATCTGCGATAATCTGCGCTAATCTGTGGCCAAGTCCGCGGGGGGCCCGGGGCGGGCAGACACCAATTGACTCCCTCCGCCGCCGGTGCTACGCTGACAATCGACAGCAAAGCGGGAGCTCGGGGCCCTGGGCTGAGAGGGCGACAGGAACCGTCGCCGACCGCCGGACCTGATCTGGGTAATACCAGCGCAGGGAGCACTACGGGACCAAAACGCCGCTGGTAAGACCCAGCGGCGTTTTTCGATTCGCCTCCCCGACCCAAGTCGGGGCGTCGGGACTAGACCTGTCCTGAGCGTAGTCGAAGGAAGGGAGCAGGAATGGGCAGCAACGGCAGCAAGCCGGCCACGCAGATCTACCACGCCACGCAGGGGGTGATCACCGACGCCATGAGGCGCGTCGCCGAGCGGGAGGAGCTTCCGCCGGAGGTCATCCGCGACGAGGTCGCGCGCGGCCGCATGGTCATTCCGGCCAACGTGAACCACCTGGCCGGCCGGCTGGACCCCATGGGCGTCGGCAAGGCCTGCACGGTCAAGATCAACGCCAACATCGGCAACTCCGCCGTCACCTCCAACATCGAAACGGAGGTCGAGAAGCTGCACAAGGCCGTCCACTACGGCGCCGACACCGTTATGGACCTCTCCACCGGCGGCGACATCGACCGCATCCGCCAGGCGATCATCGATAACTCCACTGTCCCCATCGGCACCGTCCCCATCTACCAGGCGGTCACGCAGGTCAAGCGCATCGAGGACCTGACGCCCGACGACTTCGTCGAGATGATCGAGCACCAGGCGCAGCAGGGCACGGACTACCAGACGATCCACGCCGGCATCCTGCTGGAGTACCTGCCGCTGACCACCAACCGCCTGACGGGCATCGTCTCCCGCGGCGGCTCGATCATCGCCCAGTGGATGTTCTACCATCACACGCAGAACCCCCTGTACGAGCGCTTCGACGACATCTGCGACATCTTCCGCCGCTACGACGTCACCTTCTCCCTGGGCGACAGCCTGCGCCCCGGCTGCCTGGCCGACGCCTCCGACGAGGCCCAGTTCGCGGAGCTGCGCACCCTGGGCGAGCTGACCCTGCGGGCCCGCGCCAAGGACTGCCAGGTGATGGTGGAAGGCCCCGGCCACGTGCCCATGGACCAGCTGCAGATGAACGTGGAGAAGCAGCAGGAATGGTGTCACGAGGCGCCCTTCTACACCCTGGGGCCGCTGGTCACCGACATCGCGCCCGGCTACGACCACATCACCTCCGCCATCGGCGCCGCGATAGTCGGCTGGTACGGCTCCTCGCTCCTCTGCTACGTCACGCCCAAGGAGCACCTGGGGCTGCCCGACCTGGAGGACGTGAAGCAGGGCGTCATCGCCTACAAGATCGCCGCCCACGCCGCCGATGTCGCCAAAGGCCACCCCGGCGCGCGACGCCGCGACGACGAGCTCTCTC
>JBGPMY010000108.1:0-6279 GCA_041487235.1 Dehalococcoidia bacterium | reverse complement strand
TTCTGCATCTGAATGTTCTTCGTAAGCGAAGAGTATCTTCGCTCATACCAGGAGACGGGCGACGTGGGCGCCAGCACCCTGGGCGCGGTAGCGCCCCTGGGCGAGTCGCTATTCCCGGCGGAGGATGACCCTGAGCGGCTGCCCAAGAGCAAACGAGGGCCCCAAGTCGCGGGACGTTAGTAGGGGCGCAGCACACGTGCAGCCGGATGTTGGCGTGTAAACGATCGGCGGCTCGTTGACAGTGCTGGACGCCTCACGACGCGTGCTGCGCCCCTACGTCCCCGCGCGACGCCGACTTGGCGGCGTCAATTTGATCACGGCTGTAAACGCACTAAGGCCAGGCTCAAGCCTGGCCTTCGTGTCGCCGTGCTGCTAATCCGCGGAGGGCAACACCTTCGGCTGCATCAGCTCCATAGGCTTGCCGCAGCAGTCCACTGCGCCATCGCCGGCCTTGATGCACAGCACCTCTGTGTTGCAGACCTCGCACTGAAATCGCTTACCTAGCTGGTTGGCCACGCTTACCTCCGCTTACTGCTTCTGCTGCATGGGCTGGCCACAGCAGGCCAACTCGCCGCCGCCGCCCTTGGTGACGATCATCTCCGTGCCGCATTTGGTGCACTGGTACCGCTTACCCACCTGGTTGGCCAATACGCCTCATCCTCCAGAACGAAATGCCGGGCATCCGCTCTCCGGTGCCCAGCGCGCAATATAGCGCACCGCCAAACGCGCGTCAACAACCGCGGATCGGCCCACGCCTACTGGACGACGATCTGACCGCCCATGCTGCCCGGATGGAAGTCACAGCGAAACGTGTACGCCCCGGCCACCTGCGGAGCGAAGGTCAGCTCCCCGGTCTCGCCGCCGGCGATCGACGGCGGTTCCGTGACCGCGTCATCCTCGGTCTCATACTGCCCATCCAGCCCCGCGATGCGTAGTTTGTGCGCCTGGGCGTCCTTGTTCGTCACACGAATAGTGACGGACTGCCCGATCGGCACACTGAGTCTGTTCGGCCGGAAGGAGACGTTCTCGGCGCTCACCTCAATGACGCCCTCCTTCGCCTCTGTCAGCGCCGCGTCCAACTGCTGCACCGGCTCCGGCTGGGGCTGGATCTGGACCGCCACAGGCACCGTTGATGCGGGAACCGTCTTATCGCCGTCGTTCCCGCCGCAGGCCACGGCGCTCAGCACGGCGACCGCGACGGCAGCGCCGGCTATCGCGAGGTTGATCAGATGCTTAGACGCCATGCCCTACGTTTCTGCGGCTACCGGAGTCCGGCGGTAGCAGGAAAGCCCGCGCGGGCCCTCACTGAGTTGTGATCTGGCCCCACATGTCGTTGGGGTGAAAGTCGCAGTGGAAGACGTAAGTGCCGGCCTGGGCCAACTTGAGCTTCAACTCACCGGAGTTGCCGGCCGTTATCAGGTCGGGGCTGGTCACCAAGTCGTCCGCGGTCTTGAACTGGCCGTCCACCCCGGCGACCCTCAGGTTGTGCGGCGCGCTGCCCGAGTTCTTGACCTTAATGGTGACCTCTTCACCCGCCTTAACCTTGAAGTCGTTCAGCGAGAACAAATTGTCTTTGGCTTCTGTTTCGATGACGCCGTTGGCCGGCTCGGTGAACGTGGCCTGCACCTCCTGCGCGGTGGCCGGGCGCTCGGGCTGGCCGGCGCTGGGCGTGGGCGCCGCGCCGGCACCTGCGCCAGGCGTCGCCACCGATGCCGCCGTCTTCTGGCCGCAGGGCGGCAAAGCCTGCTGACCGGCCCCGCCGGTGATCGTGTTGGCGGGCAGGATCGGGCCCTTGAACACCGCGGTGCCCAGCTGATGGTCCGCCGCTTTCGTGGCGAAGAACCCGCGTTTTACCTGGACGTCGTCACCCACCTCGTAGACTTTCGTCACCTCGCGATGGCTACTGGCGGTCGAGTTCTGAGCGCCGCGCTCCACCTGGATGACGTCGCCCTGCTCCGTTAGCAGAGCGCCCGCGGTGTGCGCCGTGACCTTTGTGTCGTCGATTCCCCGCTGGACCCGCAGCAAGCTGCCCGACACGGACTGCACTTTCATCTTCTCGCCCTCCACCTTGATCGTATCGTCGGCGGCGAACCCGGAGGGCTGGCCTACTGAGATCGTAGCTGCGCTGTTATCGACGTCCGCTGCGAGCGTCGTCTGTGCCGGGGCCGATATCACCTTCATCGTCTCGTCATCAACCGTGATGATGTCGCCGGGCTTGAAGACGTAAGCCGTCTCTATCACCAGTTCCCGGTCGCCGGCGCCAACCTTCCCCTTCAGAGCGCTGCCGGCGGGGGAGTCGATCACGGATACTATCTCATACTTATCGTCTGTCGGGTCGTCGTCGATCCGCAGCAACTGTGCCGCGCTCAGGTCACGCGCGTTGTTCAACACGAGCGTTGTATCGCCCGCGCCGGCCGCCTCGGCGAGCTCCTTCGGCGGCGTAAATTCGTCCCCGTAGATGTGATCATAGTTTGCAACCTGAAGGGCGTTCTCCCAGCCCTTCTCGCTTACAGCGTTCGGGTCAGGGTTATCCTTCACCTCGAAGCCGGGCATCGTCCCGGTGATAAGGGCAACGAGCTGCGCAATCTGGGAGTCGTTCAGCGGGCCGCCCTGCTCCTGCGACCATGCCGGCATCACTGTTCCGACGCGACCGCAGCGGATCGTGTCGCGGAAGCGGGCCTGCTTCTGAGCCAGAGTGCCCTGGTCAGTGGGACGATTGGGTTCGACGTTGAGCGCGGCGCCCGGCAACGTGGGGTTCTCCAGTACGCCCTTACCGGTGAGCCCGTGACAGGCGCGGCAGTTGATTGAGAACAGCTTGCCGCCGCGCTCCGCGTTCACAGTAAGCTGGTGCTCCGTGGCATCATCTGCGCGGACGGTATCCCAGAGAAAGTAGAGGAGAGTGGCCAGCGCGCCCACCATCAGCAGCCCCAGAATGACGTTGATCTGCTTGCTGGTGTTCAAATGCGCGAACTACCCTGCGTCAGCTATGCCTGCTTTGGGGGCGTCTTGTTGCCGGGCTCCAGCGGGATAGCGCGGCTGGGATTCTGCAGGCTGCCGGTCCCTTCGAACTGGCGGCCCGTCTGGACGATGATGCTCTTGTCCTTCTGGACTTCGATTGGGAAGACGTCCAATGGGCGGGGCGCCGGGCCCGCCACGATAATGCCGCCCTCTTTGGTGTACGTAGAGCCGTGGCAGGGACAGCGGAACCAGCCTTTGCGCCCGCCAAAGACGAAGTCCCCGCGCCAGGGAACCGTGCAACCCAGGTGCGGGCACTTCCGCCAGAGCGCCAGCAGCCCGCCCGGCGTCTTCTCTCCGTTGGGCGTCGTGCCGGCCTCCAGGTTCAGCAGAAAGAAACGACCTTCCGGTATCACCACAGGCTCTGATCCGGGCTGCTGCGGTATGCGGTCCGGCGTTACCGGGATGGGGCCGCCGAAGCCGCCCAGCTTGCGAATCCACATGAAATCCAGCGGTG
This sequence comes from Dehalococcoidia bacterium, assembly GCA_041487235.1. Taxonomy (GTDB): domain Bacteria; phylum Chloroflexota; class Dehalococcoidia; order SM23-28-2; family RBG-16-64-32; genus JBGPMY01. The sequence continues at coordinate 2,807 of JBGPMY010000108.1, read as the reverse complement.
AGCCGACGATCCCCACGACGGCCAGCCCCAGGCCGCTCCAGAAGCCGCCCAGCAGGAATAGCCTGCGGGTCAGCACATGACGCTTAGGCGCGGGCTTGGCGACGGGCGTGTCCACCGCCAGAGACTGCGCTGGCGAAGCGGCAGCGACCGGAGAGCCGCCATCGGCGGGGATCGGTGCAGTTGCGCTCGTCTCTGCTTCCATAGCTACCCCTCGTCCACCTTGATCTCCGTGGGCCAGACCAGCGCCTGTCCCTGCCCGCGGAAGAAGCTGCCCACCATGGATAGCGTCAGGTAGCTTGCCATGACGCCCGTGAACATGATGATGAAGATGTCCCGCCGTGTGCGCACCCAGCCTAAGCGGAAAAGTACATAGACAATGAGCAGCGCGAAGAAGGCGATCGTGCTGAGGGGTATCACCTGCTCCGCCATGATGCTGGGTATATTCAGGTGCATATCACACCAGAGATGGAAGCTGCCGATGTTCCCGCAGACATTATTGAACGGCACAGCGATGTGGCTCAGATCTCGCGGCCAGTCCAACTGCCCATCGCCGGCCAGGCCACCCACGGGAATGCTGAACTCCAGCCGCTTGGAGATCTCCTTCGTGGTAACGATCCCCAGGTGCTCGGCGCCCTTATCATCGTGCAGGCAGGGCCAGCCCTGGTGCTCGGCGCTTGCGTCGCAGGAGGGGATCCAGCGGGTCAGGTACTCCGTGTGCGTCCGGTCTCCCGCGTCGAACATGACCAGGATAGAGCTGATGACGACCGCGTAAACGGCCGCGATAACGGCCAGCCGGCCCGCGTACTTCGTGCCGAACCAGACGCCCTGCGCCTGGCGGCTGCGGTCGATGTAGGGGATGGACGCGAAGAAGCCAAGCGCGATGGTGGGCAGCAGGACGCCGGCCCACGCCTTGTCCATGTGCAGCAGCAGCTCCTGCAGGTTCAGGAAGTACCACGGCGCCTTGGACGGGTTGGGCGTGACGTCCGCATTGGCCCGGTTCAGCAGCGGCGCGTTGATGAACACGGACAGGATGAGGAAGGTGATAGTGAACAAGACGGCGGAGATGAACTCCACGAAGACCAGGTCCGGCCACACCAGCACCTCTTCCTCACGCTCACGCTTGGGACGCGGGCGTGCCGGCTGGGCTGGTTGGGCCGGTGGTCTCAGCGCTTCGACGGCCATGCGGGGCCCGGCTCTCCTAGAGGGGCCTCGCCATGCCGCCGTCGCGGCGGATACGCCAGAAGTGCACCGCCATCATGATCGCCGCCAGCAGAGGGAGGGCGATGACGTGAAGGGTGTAGAAGCGGATGAGGGCGTTGGGGCCGACCTCGTAGCCGCCGAAGACGATCAGTTGCGTCTCATCGCCGAAGTAGGGCGCCGACCCGGCGATGCCGTGGCCGATGGTGGCCGCCCACAGCGCCAGCTGGTCCCAGGGCAGCAGGTAGCCGGTGAAGCTGAGCACCAGCGTCAGGACGAGGAGGATGACGCCCACCACCCAGTTGAACTCCCGCGGCGGCTTGTAGGCCCCCGTGTAGAACACCCGCATCATGTGCAGGAAGACGAGGATGACCATGGCGTGCGCCGTCCAGCGGTGCATGTTGCGCATCAGCAGCCCGAACTTGACGTTCGTCTCCAGGGCGGCGATGTCCTGGTAGGCCCGGTTGACATCTGGCACATAGTAGAACATCAGGAGCACGCCCGTCACCGTCAGCACCAGGAACATGAAGAAGGTGAGGCCGCCCAGGCAGTAGGTGTGGGTGATCTTGACGTGCGTGCGGTGGATGCGAGTGGGGTGCAGATGCAGGAAGACGTTGGTGGCCACGACCAGCATCTGGTTGCGCGGCGTGTTGGGGTAACCGGAGCGGAAGATGGACTGCCAGATGTAGTTGTGGAAGATCTTATCGTAGATGCGATCCTGCAGGATGCCGATGCGCTCCGGCCAGTTGCGTGGTTTTCCCGGCTCTTCCGTCACCGCCATGCCGGCGTGCTCCCTTCGACTCCGCTCAGGACAGGCCCTTCGACTCCGCTCAGGACAGGCCCTTCGACTCCGCTCAGGACAGGCCTCAGCGCGACCACCACGTTCCGAAGAGCACCATGATGCCCAGGGAACCCAGAATGGTCAGCAGCGCTCCCAGAAACTCGTACCCCTCCGGTACAGCTCGAAACAGTATGTCTAGAGGCGGCATGGTGTGGCCCCTTCCCCATGCGAGGTCAAGCGTCTGCGGAGCATCACTTCACGATTGTGAAGATATTTGCAATCGCAGCCTAGCACCGGCCCATATGAGTGTCAAGGAAAAAGGAACATGGAACAAGGGGCATGGAACAAGGCGTCAGCGCACTTTCGATCCGTGTTTTCCCGTCAGCGGTCGGTTAGTTCGGCCCGCTGGGCGCCGAGATTCTTCGCTCAGATATCTCGTGCAGGAAACGGCGCGACTACGTGGTCGCTCAGAATGACAGATTCTCGCTGGTTCTCTAGTTCGGGAGCCGGGGGGCGTCCTAGTGCCGGAACGCGCGCGTACTCGTGAACACCATCGCCACGCCGTACTGGTCGCAGACCTCCACCGCCTCCTCGTCGCGGACGCCGCCGCCCGGCTGGATGATCGCCGTGACGCCCGCCCGGCAGGCGATCTCCACGGCGTCGTCGCGGGCGAAGGGGAAGAAGGCGTCGGAGGCCAGCACGGCCCCTTGCGCCCGATCGCCGGCGCGGTCGACCGCCTGCTGGGTGGGCCACAGGCGGTTCGGCTGCCCGGCGCCGATGCCCACGGTGGCCTTGTCTTTGGCGATGACGATGGCGTTGGACTTCACGT
>JBGPMY010000107.1:0-6311 GCA_041487235.1 Dehalococcoidia bacterium | reverse complement strand
TGCTGTCCAGGGTGATCTCCACCCGCTGGCCCTGCTTAAGATTCAGCTTGAGCAGCGTGTCTGGTGTGAAGGGGATCCACTGTCCGGCCACTCGAACGCCTTGGTCAGTTACTTCTTCTACAGCCCCGGACACCAGCGCGCCGGAAGGCAGGGCATTGGTCTCAATCTTAGAGAGGCTCAAGGCCTGCAGGATTCCCCTTGAGCTGCGGGCGACCACGAAGCTGGCCGTCGCTCCCGGCGCCAGCTCGCGGCTGCCGATAGTCCTCTCGTCCACGCGCACTTCGACGCCCCCGACGCCCCCGACACTCCAGACCCCGGGGCTGATCTGCTGCGCCAGCCCGGAGATGCTGAGGACGCCGCCGGCTAGCTCCTCAGCCTGTAGCGCGGAGCCCAGCGCCCCGGCGCCGCTGAGCCGAGTGTTGTGGAGCACCGCCACCGCCTCCGTGTACCCTTTCCGCGCGGATTCCTCCACGTCTGGCCAGAGGGCGATCAGCAGCTTCTCCTGGGACTCGGACTGATGCAGGATGCGCGCGCGCAGCTCTGTCTCTTGCGGGCGGTCGGCGATGATGCCGGCCGCTCTCTCGTTGCGGTCTCGGAGGGCGGAGAGGACGTTGTCCGGGACCTGCTTGCCCTGGCGCACCATGGTAGTAATCTCATCGATGCGCTCGTCTGACTGGTCGAGCAGGATATCGGCCTTAAGTGACTCATCGAGCACGAACCAGAGGCGGACATCTTCGGTGGCCAGCTTGACGCCGTAGAGCGGGCTGTCGGGCAGGCTGCTCTGGGCGGCGAAAGCCGTCGCGCCGGCGCCGGTCATCAGGGCCAGCACCATTGACAGGGCGACGGCGGCCGGGCGCAGCCAGGCGCCGTAGTTCAGGCTCACGTGGAAGCGGTGGCGGCCGGAGCGCAGGCCAGCCGCGCGCTGCCGCACCAGTTCCCAGGCGGTGCTGTACGCCCAGGGCCGCGGGGCTACGGCGGGAGTCCTTCGTATACGTTCCGCCAGTATGAGTAGCGGCCGCAGGCGGTCCGCCTGCTTCGGGTAACGCCTGAGGCAGTCCTCCACACTGTCGCCCCGCTGGACGGCGGCCAGGCATTCGTCAAGGACGGCGCGGAAGCTCCTCAACCGCACGCTAGCTGCTCTCCTGAAGGATGCGGCGAAGTGAGCCGAGGGCGCGGTGCTGGAGCGACTTGATGGCGCCTTCGCTGCGGCCCATGATCCGCCCGGCGGAGCGGTTGTCGAACCCTTCGATGAACTTCAGCACTATTACTTGTCGCTGCTCGTCGGTCAGGTGTTTGAGCGCCACCTGCAGCTGCCCGCGGTCCAAGGCGCGCTCGGCCAGCGCCTGCGGGTTGGCTAGCGTACTGGTCAGCGTCTCGCTCAGGTCAACCTCGCCGCGGCGCTTACGCCGCCGGTGCAGGTCGATCAGCCGGTTGCGCGCGATGCGAAACACCCAGGCGCCGAAGGGCAGCCCCCGGAAGCGGTAGCTGTTGATAGACTCGATCATCTTGAGCATCACGTCAGAGGCCAGGTCTTCCGCCGCCTGCACGTCTCCCATCTGCAGGAAGGCGTAGCTGTAAATCTTGGGATAGTACGTCTGGTACAGCGACTCCACAGCCGCCTCGTCGTACAGCTGGGCGCGGCGCACGAACTCCCATTCGGAGAGGAGTTCGTCCTTCTTCTCTCGCTCGACAGAATCGGCCGCCGCCGAAACGCCCTTAGGCCTGTCTAAGGGTTCTGCCAACCTGATTGTCCAAACAGCCGCTCGCATCGTCTATCCAGTAGAACGACGCGGCGGAAGATCAAGATACGGGCAGGATTCAAGACAATTGACTTGCGGCTAATCGGATAGACCCAGGAGACGTCGCCGAGCCCTATCGTAACGCTCTTTAGCGTGCGCCTCTCGGTTCAACAGCCCCTTCAGCTTGGGGGGCGTCATCCTCTCCCCGTCCAGCAATACGCGGTGGACTTCGCGGAGTTGCCGCTGCCAGGCGTCGTAGGATTCGATGTATTCCTGTTTAGGGTCTTGCATTGGGACCGATGGGCTCACTTACATCGTAATGGAGCGCGACGCGATTTGGAAGGGTGCCCGGGCTGGCGAGGTCTACAGCCAGCGGGAGCGGATGTCGCCCTCGATCACTACGTCCACCAGGCGCGGCTCGCCGGCCTTCTGCGCTTCGCGGACCGCCTCGCCGATCTCGTCGGGCCGCTCGACACGTACGCCCTTCACGCCGAACGCTACGGCTATCTGGGCGAAGTCCAAAGGTGGATCGTTGATGTCCATCTCTACGAACCGGCGGCCGGCGGCGCCTTCGCCCAGGTACTCCAGCATGTTGAGCTTGAGGATGCGGTAGCTGCGGTTGTTGGCGACCACCCAGGTGACCGGGATCTTGTGATGGGCCGCCGTCCACAGGGCCTGGATGGTGTAGAGGGCGGCGCCATCGCCGACGACGGAGAGGACGGGCCGGTCCGGGCGCGCTAGCTTGATGCCGATGGGGTTCGGCATGCCGGGGCCCAGGCCGCCTCCCGCGGCCCGATAGTGGGACGCCGTCTCCGCGAAGCGCAGGTAGCGCATGAGGTAGCCGCCTGCCGTCACCGACTCGTCGAACAGCACGGTTCCCGGCAGCATGGCGTCCGCCAGCTCGCTCATCATGCGGCCGGCGCTGATGGGCACGCTGTCCCAGCGGGAGCGTGCCGCCGCTTCCAACGCCTGCATCATCTGACCGGCCGTCGCCTGCACAGCGGAGGCCCGCTGCTGGGCCGTCTGTCGCTGCTCCTCCGTCATGGTGCGCTTCAGGGCCGCGACGAGCTCCGCCATCGCCAGCCGCGGGTCCGCCAGGAGGCCGATCTGCACCGGCCAGTTCTTACCGATCTCCCAGGCGTCCAGGTCGATGTGCACGACCGTTGCCTTATCTGGGAAGGGCGATTCGTCCAGCGGAAACAGCAGCGGCAGGACAGATGTACCGACGGCCAGGATGACGTCCGACGTCGAGAGCTGGGCTTTAAGGCCGGGGACGGAGACCACGTTCAGAAGCCCCGCGTAGAGGGGGTGCAGCGAAGGGAACGGGAGCTCTGCGCAGAACGATGCGTAAACGGGTGCGCAGATCGTCTCTGCCAGCTGGACCAGCTCTGCCTGGCCGCCGCTATTGGCTACGCCATCGCCGCAGATGATGAGCGGCGCCCGCGCCTCGGCCAGCAGCCGGGCGACGCGTTCGACCGATTCGCTGTCCGGCCTGACCCGCGTGTCCGTTTGAGACGAAGGCACGATCTCGACCGCGGCCTCTTCGTCCATGAGGTTCATCGGCACGGAGATGAACACCGGGCCCCTGGGCGGATCCATTGCAACCTTGAAAGCGCGCCGCAGGAGCATCGGGATTTCGTGCGCATCCTGGGCCTCCACAGCCCACTTCGTGAGCGGTGCCGCCAGTCGCACCAGGTCGCCGGCCAGGATCGGCTCCTGGGAAGCGCCTCGCTGGTGGTGCTGGCCGGCGTAGATCACCATCGGCGTCCGTGTGCGATACGAGTTGTAGAGCATGCCCATGGCGTTGCCCAGCCCGGGAGTGATGTGAAGCTGCACGAACGCCGGCCGTCCGCCAGCCCGCGCGTAGCCATCGGCCACGCCGATGGCTACGCCCTCGTGCAGCGCCAGGATGTACCGCAGCTGCGGGTAGTCCTGGAGCGCGTCCATGAACGCCTGCTCAGTCGTGCCCGGATTGCCGAAGACATACTTCACGCCTTCAGCGACGAGTTGCTCCATCATCGCGTAGCGGCCGGTAAGCGGAGGCATGGGGGACTCCTTTCGCGGGCAGAAGGATACCACACGGTGGGTCAGAAGCGACGCTGACTCGCGCAGATCTGGGTGAGCCGGCGGAGCTACGATTGCAGGATGTAACCCTGCGGGTTCACGCCGATGATGCCGTCATCGCGCGCGTTATTCTCGTGGTCGTTGGGATCGTCCCGCATGCTCGTTTCAACGAAGTAAGCCGTGTCCGCTTTATCGATGGTTATCTGGGAGTCCCTGTAGCGCGAGCTGAGGGCCTTCAACTTCAAGAGAACACTGCTGCTCTGATCCTGCACCGTCAGTTCATAGCCAGCCAGTGCCTTCTTAGCGTCAGCGCTGATTACGCCCGGGTAGACCTGGTAGGAGTACTGTTTGTACTGCCAGCTATCAAAGCGAATTGACGTTGCGGCCAGAATAGGAGGAGCGGGCGTCGCCCCGGCGGCGGGCGTGGAGCCCGGCGAGGGCGAGCCGGCCTTGGTGCTCGAGGCCAGGGAGGCGAGGGCGCCTTCGGGAGGCGCGTCGGCTCCACTCCCAGTGGCGTGCAACAGGAACGCCAGCACCAGTACGGCCGCGACGAGGGCGGCGCCGCCGCTTGCCTGAGCTAACCACAGCGGTTGTGGCGTAAGAGGGGCATTAGCGGACTTCGACCGACGCCGGGCAGCCCGGCTTGGCGTCGGCAGCTTGGGGAGGACCGTCTCCAGGCGCCAGAAGCGCACTGGGTCCAGAGCCAGGGCGCCGGCCAGGGCCAGCAGTCCCAGGTCGCGGATCACCAGGTCGCTCAGGCCTGCGTCCAGCCATAGGCCGAAGATGATATCGAAGAGGAGGCCCATGGCCAGCAGGCACCCTGGCAGGTAGAGCAAGCCGAGGACGATAGCGGCCGCCGCCAGGAGCAGCAGGAAGCCGTGCAGGAGTATCAGATCATTGATCGCCAGGGGCGACAGGTCAGACACGAAGGGCGGCACGAACACTGCCCATTCCGAGGGGTTGCGGAGTTCTTGAACCCCGAACCAGCTCAGGACGAACCCCATCCCGAGACGCATCAAGAGATGTCTGGCGCCACCTCTATCCCAATTGCCCATGCAACGTCCCTTTTCCCCCTCCGGTGTGGCCCGACTCCACGCGCTTAATCAATCGTAGCCGGAACAAGAAGAATTCGTCAACAGCTCATTGGATTCGGCTAGCCTTGGTAGCCTCGGCGCCGGTAAGCATCGGCTATTCTGCTGCGCAACCCGAAGAGACCTGTCACACGGGACAGTCACGGATTTACCTTGCGTTTACCTCTGTTCAGGCAACGTAATTCCTGAGTTTGGCGTCTATCTATTTGGAGGATAGATAAAACGTATGGGCGGCTCCATGGCACGATCCACTCTGGTCACGCCGGTTGCCCCGCTGGCGGAAGTCGGCGTACCTCCCATCTGGAAGGAGACCCTCTGGCCGGTGGACTGGCTTTCCCTGCGCCTCTCGCCGGTGTACTACGGCCTGGGCGTGCCGCGGGGCGACGACAGCCCCGTAGTCCTCGTGCCGGGGTTCCTGGGCACCGACGCCTACCTGTATGAGCTCTATTTCTGGCTGGGACGCATCGGCTACCGGCCTTACATGTCCAGAATCGGCATGAACGCAGAATGCCCGGGGCGCCTTACTCAGCGTCTTCTGCGGACCGTGGAACAAGTTCGCGACCAGACCGGCAGGCCAGTGCGGATCGTGGGTCACAGCCTGGGCGGCCTTCTTGGCCGGCGCGCCTCTCTTCAGCGTCCGGAACTTGTCTCGCAGCTGATATACCTTGGAAGCCCCGTACGGGCGGTGCATGCCCACCCGGCCGTCGTCGCAGCGGTAGCGGTGTTGCGCGGGGCCCTCTCGCTGGTCTCCAGCAGCCACGGTGACTGTCTGACGGAACGCTGCGCTTGCGGGTTTGCGCAGGATGTCGTCCAGGCGCTGCCTGATTCGGTCCGCCACGACGCGATCTACACACGGGCAGATGGTGTGGTGGACTGGCACGATTCCCAGGAGATTGACGAGCGTCTGAACCACGAGGTGGGCGGCACGCATATCGGTCTCGTTTACAACGCGCGGGCTTATAAGGTTCTGGCAGGCCTGCTGGCCGGTCTCAACGGGCCCGATCTCCTGGAACGAGAATAGCGAAGGTCGAACGGCGAACGTTCGACCAGAAGCGTCAGACTTGGTGGCGCATGCGGGATTCGAACCCGCGATCTCCGCCTTGAGAGGGCGGCGTCCTGGGCCGCTAGACGAATGCGCCAAATGATGGCTGCGGGGCTAGGATTCGAACCTAGACTAACTGATCCAGAGTCAGCCGTGCTACCGTTACACCATCCCGCAACGGCTCGCCCGATTGTATCAAATCGCCACTGCTCGCATCAACGCGGGTCCATCTCGTAGCTGCGATCTCACGCCTATCTTGACAGCCTCAGCGGGAACCATATAATGGGCGTATACTATAGCGAGCGCTCGCTATATTGAGCCTGAAGGGGGATTTCTTGCCCAAGCTCAAGCCGGAAGAGCTGGAGGCCCGAAGAC
>JBGPMY010000106.1:0-6489 GCA_041487235.1 Dehalococcoidia bacterium | reverse complement strand
GCGCTGTAGTCCGACATCTGCGATTCGTCCAGTCCCAGGCCGTAACGCAGGATGGCGTAGTTGGCGATGCTGTAGTCCAGCGCGCGCCAGGCGGGGGACTTCTCCTGGGGCAGAAGGTGGTCCGCAGACTGCGGTCCGGACAAGGTCAGCAGGTAGGCGTCCGGACTGTCAGCTGCGATCAGGCCAAACGCTGAGATCGCGCGACCCCGCTCGGCCAGGACTGTCGCCAGCGACTCGGCGTTGCTCACAGCCTCCACCTGGAAGACGCCTCGCAGGCGGTCGAGCGCTGCATCCAGCGGCGTTGCGGCCGTCGTTACCCGGTGGATGGGCAGGACCAGCAACCCGGGGTCGTCGGCGGAGGTCAGGGCTACCAGCGCGAAGTTCACCGGCTCTTCGCCCGTCCAGGTGGAGGCGGCGGCCCGGCGCTCGTCGCGGTAGCCCAGCGCGGTCTCGTAGCGGTGGTGGCCGTCGGCGACGTAGAGCCGCTGGCTCTCGAAGGCAGCGGAAAGCTCGCTCGCCGTGGAAGGATCGTCGGTGCGCCAGAGGGTATGGCTCTGGCCGTCGGCCGTCGCGAAGTCGGCTGACGGCCGCTGGCTCGTCGCCGTTCTCAAGCGTCCGGCGATCGACCCCATCTCGTCTCGGTAAATCAGAAAGACAGGGCTGGCGTTGAGTCGCGTGGCGCGTAGAAGCTTGAGCCGGTCCTCCTTCGGCCCGCCGAAGGTCTGCTCGTGCGGCAGCACGATCCCGCTCTCCCACGGCTCCAGCCGCAGGCGGGCGAACAGGATCGTGCGGGTATGCGTGCCCCCGTTGTGCTGGAAGGTTTGACGGTAGAGGTAGAAGCCTGGCGCGTCGTCCCGCAGCAGCGCGCCGTCCCGCCGCCAGCGGGCCAGCGTCTCGGCGGCGTTCTGATAGCGGTCGCCGTTCTGATCTTCCGCCAGCTCGATATGCACGGCGTTGTGGGGGGAGCGGTCGTGTAGGGCGCGCTGCTCCTGCGGGGAGATGATATCGAAGGGAGGGCAGATGGCGGACGAGAGGTCGATGCCTGGCGCGTATCTCAGGGCGCGAAAGGGGCGGACGTCTGCCACGGGGCGATGATAGCATTCGCAGTTTGCGGGAGGCCAGGGCGCGGCCTAGAATGACCGTCGAATGCCATGCGCTACGCCTGCACGTTCTGCGAGATCGTCGCCCACCGAGAGCCGGCCGATATCCTGTACGAGGACGACGATGTGATCGTCTTTCGCAACCGGCTGAAGTGGGTGCCGGTGATGCTGCTATCCGTGTCCAAGAGGCACATGACACAGGCCGAGTTGTGGCAGGACATGGGGCGCGTGGGCGAGCTGGCGGTGCGCATGGGCCAGGAGCACTGCCCTAACGGCTTCCGGCTGCTCTCCAACTTCGGCTATGAGGCGATGCAGAGCCAGGAGCACGCGCACGTCCACGTCCTGGGTGGGACGTTCCTGGGTGAGTACGCGTAGCGACGTTCAGCCGGCCGGCTGTGGCACAGCCACTCCGGCTTCCGCTAAAGCGGCCTTCTGCGCCTCGAACAGCTGCCGGACGCCGGTCTCCGCCAGGTCCAGCAGCTCGTTCATCTCCGCGCGGGTGAAGGGGTGGCTCTCGCCTGTTCCCTGTACCTCCACCAGCTCGCCCGCCTCCGTCATGACAACGTTGAAGTCGGCGGCGGCGCGGTAGTCCTCTTCGTAGTTCATGTCCAGTAGCGGCATTCCGTCCAGGATGCCGGCGCTGACGGCCGCTACGCCGCAGCGCAGCGGGATCGTGGGCAGCCGCTTGGCCTCCACCAGCTTATACATCGCCTGGGCGACGGCGACGTAGGCGCCGGTGATGGCGGCGGTGCGCGTGCCGCCGTCCGCTTTGATGACGTCGCAGTCCACCGTCAACGTCCGCTCCCCCAGCAGGTCCAGGCGGGCCACGCAGCGCAGCGAGCGCCCGATCAGGCGCTGGATCTCCGCCGTGCGGCCGGAGCGGCTGCTCTGCTCGCGCGGGGTTCGGGTCAGAGTGGAGCGTGGCAGCATCCCGTATTCCGCAGTGATCCAGCCGGAGCCAGCGCCCAGGGCGAAGCGGGGGACGCGGTCCTCCACGCTGACGGCGCAAAGCACGGCGGTGTTGCCCATCTCAATCAACGCCGATCCCTCGGCGTGGGCCAGATAGCCGGGGGAGATCTTGACTGGCCGGAGATCAGCGGGCCGGCGGCCGTCGTTGCGGATCATCGCTCTGAGTATAGCATCGGCGGTCGCGACCAGGCGAAGGCGCTACGGTTGCAGCGCTAGAGGCACCTGCCCTACGTGGATAGGGCTGCCGTCCCGGGCGCTGCTCTCGTACACCCACAGGCAGGCCGGCTGCGGCGATGCGACGCTGAACGATACCGCTTCCGCGAACGGCGACAGCGTCTGCCCCTCGGCTGCCATTCCGGCCTGGTCGGCGATGGCGTTGCCGGCGGCGTCGTAGACGGTGATGCGGAATTGCGCCTCGAAGGCGGCGATCTTGCCTTTGACCGTGAAGGGGCTGCTGACGGTGTCGCCCGCGAGCGGCTCATCGATCTGCAGGACGCTGGACGTCGCCGGGTCCGGGTTGGGCAGGCAGACGTTGGCGAGCGGTGTCTGGCTGGCGGTCTGCGTCACGGAGGAGGGAGCCGGAATTGGCGAAGCCGTGACGATGACGGTCGCTTTCGGCGAGGCCGTCGCCGGGGAGTGCGTAGCCGTCGTCGCCTCGTCATCGCCGCCGCAGGCCGCGGCCGCGGCCAGAATCCCAAGAGCTACGACGATCGGTATGAAGTGCTTCACTACGTAGTTGGCAGCCGCTCCTTCAACTGGGTAACGCTCGCGGCGACCGTCGGTTACTCTGGGCGCTATCGCTGCGTCTCCACCCAGATGCCCTCGCCGTCCGTGGAGACAGTCACGTCGCCGTTCTCGTCCGTCCGCAACACCGCGTCCCCCTGCAGGCGGTCGAGGGTCTCCTGAGTGGGGTGGCCAAAAGAGTTGCCGGCGCCGACAGAGATGACGTCGATGAGAGGATCGACGCGCGAAAGGAACTGCGGAGAGCTCGATGTCCGTGAGCCGTGGTGGGGAACCTTGAGGACTGTCGCGCGCAGGTCGGTGCCCTGGCGGATCAGGGCCGCTTCCGCCGCTTGGCTGATATCGCCGGTTAGCAGGATAGACGCGTCGCCCATCGTCAGTCGAAGCACGACGGAGGTGTCGTTGAGGCCACTGGCGTCCCCCAGGGCCGTGGTGACGGACGGGTTCAGAACCGTCAGGCGGGTGCCGTCCCCCAGATCGACCCATTCGCCGCGCATGGCGACCGGCCGGGCCACGTGAGACTCACTGAGAACCTTCGTCCAGTCTTGGTACAGGGCTGATTCCGCGGCGAAGCGCGTGGCGAGGACGCCGCCGACGTCGTAGCGTTCCAGGACCGTAGGGAGTCCGCCCAGATGATCGGCCTGGGCATGAGTGAGGACGATGAGGTCGATCCGGCGGTCGTAGAACGGCAGGTGGCGGCCGAGCGCGGACGTGATCGCCTCGCCGCTGGGGCCGCCGTCGACGAGGACTCGGTTCCCCTCCGGGCCCTCGATCAGAATGGCATCGCCCTGGCCCACATCGAGGATAGTGACGCTGAGCCGGCCGGAGGACGGCGCCGTGACCGCCAGCCAGAGGAGCGTGGACGATAGCGCCAGCAGCAAGAGAAGCGCCGCCGCCGGAAGGGCCCGCCGCGACACCGTCGGAGAGACCGCGGGCGGCGGCTCGGGAAGGGCTACCGGGCGTCTGGCCAGCAGCCATACGCCGCCCAGCAGAATCGCGTAATAGGCGACGGCGTGGGCCGTGGTGACGCCTCGCAGTTCCACGGAGGCGAGGGGGAGATCGGCGAAGAAGCGGACCACCGCGATCATGTAGGCGGCCGGTGGCCAGGCCAGCCAGACGAGGAAGCCGGCGTCGCCTACGATAACGCCGACGAGAGCCGTCAGCGCCGAGGTCATAGCGACGGCGATGAAGGCCGGCACGGCGAACAGGTTGGCCAGCGGCGCCGCCAATGATATGCGGTGGAAATTGACCGCGGTGATGGGCAGCGTGAAGGCGATGGCGGCCGTGGTTACGGCCGCCATCTCGATGGCCGGGCGCGTCAGCGGAAGATCGTGGACGGCCGGCCAGCGCGAGACCAACGACTCCGCTCTGTCGCGCAGTAGTGGCGACAAGGCGATAAGGCCAAGCGTGGCGGCGAAGCTCAACTGAAACGAGACGTCGTGGGCCAGTTGCGGGTCGAACGCCATCATTCCCGCGGCAGCGATCAGGAGCGCTATGGGGGCTGTGTTCTGCCTGCCGAGGGCGATAGCGACTACGTACAGGCCGCCCATGATAGCCGCGCGCAGGACCGAGGGCTGCGCGCCGACCAGCGCGGCGTAGACCAGGATGCCGGCCAGCGCCAGCCAGGCGGCTGGCCTCCGCCCGATGATCCAGGCCAGCACCGCCATGAGAAGCGCCGCCACCAGCGTGACGTTCTGGCCGGAGACAGCCACCAGGTGCGAAGTGCCGGTGGCGTTCATATCGTCCTTCAGGTCTTGCGGAATTTGCGAGCGCGCGCCCAGCAATATACCGCCGGCCAGCGACGCCTCCGGCTCCGGCAGCGCGTCCGAGAGGGCACCCGAGAGCCTGGAACGGAGATCGATGAGGGCGGCACTGATCGGGTTCCCTTCGCCTTCCGCAAGCGGCCGCACCTTCGGGTGGGTGATGATGGAGGCGATGCCGCGACGTAGTAAGTACTCGCGGTAGTCGAAGTCGTCCAGAGCCGGCGGCTTCTCCAGCTTGCCTTCGATCTCCAGCAGGTCGCCGTACTCATACTGGGGGAACGCAGCCCCCCGCATGAGTACGCCGCCGGACTCCGGTCGCCAGCGGCTTTCGACGAACGCCTCTCGCACCTGCAGGCGGTACAGCCGTGACGTGCCGCGGTCGTCCGGCTCGGCGTCGACGACGGCGCGCAGACGGACCGGCTGCCCATCGTTGTAGCGAGCGACGCCCGTCGGCGACTGGGAGGGCGTGGTCGATTCGTAGCGCCAGGCGGCGGTGAAGACCAGGGCCACGCCCGTTGCTATCAGGACGAGAGTCGATGCGCGCGGCCTCAGCGCGAAGGATATGCAGCCCAGAAGGCCCGCCGCTGCCACCGTCGCTGCGGCATCGGCGCCGGTGAAGGCGGCGGCCGCGATGCCCAGGAGCCAGGCCAGCGCCAGGAACGCCAGGATCATGATGCGGCTGGCGTCACTGACTGACGGTGACTAGCGTAGAGATGTCGTCGTAGACGGACTTGGGCAGGAGCTTGCGGCTGAGCAGGTCATCGATGGCGGCGAACGGGCCATCCGTTGTCCGCGACTTCACGATCGCCGACGCGCGGACCTGGCCGATGCCGCGAAGCGACGCTAGCTCCGCCTCGCTGGCCGTGTTGACGTTGATCAGCGGCGCCCGGCTGACCCCCGACACGGCGACCTGGCCCTGGCGCGGCACGGTGATCTGGTCCTCGTCCTGGACGCGACGCGCCAGGTTGACGGCGGTGAGGTCGGCGTCCGGGGCAGGGCCGCCGGCGGCCTGCACGGCGTCTATCCAGCGGTCGCCGTCCTTCACGGGATAAACGCCGGGGTTCTGGACGGCGCCGGTGACGTAGGCGCGGATATCGGAGATGGCGACGCCGCCGGTATTGACTTGAAGGGGATTAGGGTCGCTGAGCCTATCGTTGATCAGGTAGGCGATGCCGCTGACCAGCGGCACGGCGAAGACCGCGACGACAAACCAGCGGTACCTTTCGAGCATTTCCGCCAAAGACTCGGCTCCTTGCTGCCAGAGGGCGCTTGGCGGAAATATAGCTGTAGTGGTAGGAGGGCGTCAAGGGCCTGCGCGGTTCGTGCTGACGGCGAAGGCCGCCTGGCCGGACGTCCCCGGGCCACCAAACCGCGCCCGGGTGGTCGCCTTCCGCTCGTTGTAGTCTTGGCGGCGTAAAAGAGGCATCTCCGTGAGCGAGACATTCGTGAGTCAGACAAGGTATGCCACATGCGCTATAATTTGCGCATGCTTGCGCCTCCGTTCGTTATCTCGACGCCAACCGCGCGGCCACTCCTCGGTCTGATCGTCTCCGCCAGCAGCGCCGAATCATTGTGGGGGTCTGTCAGTGGACGACGGATTTGAAGAGCCAGGAGCGCAGCCAGACGCAGGAAACGCCTCCTTAGAACCCGGAAGCCGCTTTAGCCATGGTCGGCCCCTTTTGGGCCGCGCAGTTGTAGACGCCGGGCTCGTTCTGGGGTTCATCGCTGTCTTCTATTTTGTGTCGCTTGGCAGCGACGCGATCGGCATCCCCATTCTCGGCTTGGTGATCCGCATCCTCTGCTTCCTATTCGCCTTTTATGTCGTTGCTCTCTTCGCTCGCCGCCTCTTCGTGGTCGGTCGATATGTTATCGCTGGCGGAGATCCGACGCGCTTGGCAATTGATTTCCTCTCTGCG
>JBGPMY010000105.1:0-6609 GCA_041487235.1 Dehalococcoidia bacterium | reverse complement strand
CTGACCGTCGCCGAGGCTAAGGCCTTGAAATTCGTGATCCCGAATAGTTCAAGCATATGCAACCTATTCTCCTTTCGGATCATTTTAGCTACTAGTTGCTTCGGGGTCACTTTCATCAGCCCGAAAGATGCAGCGAAAGACGTCCTCTTTGGCCTTTTCGGTATATCACACAAAACGCCGGGGAGGCGGCCCCCGCGTGTTGGGGTCCGGCCTCCCCGGCTCGAAGGGGGGTGCCGCTGCCTGTCAGAGGCGGGCGACCGTAAAGGTCGCCCCTACGACAGACCAACAGCCTGTCCCACCGGGGAAGCCCCAGCTATCTGTCGACCACCCTCTGACCCGTCTTTCACCCTCGACCCGTGACGCTTGAGCGGACATAATGAACCCATGCGCCTCACAGATCGCGCCGACCGCTGGCTCTCTGTCTCCTCGCTCGTCGCCCGCGTCTACCTGGGTTACAAGGCGATAACCCTCGCCGAGAAGCGCATAGGGATCGCCGACGCCCCGGCCCGGCGCTCGGCTCACCACACCTGGTCCGCCCGTCGACTGTACGATCTGGCCGTGACGCGCCAGGGGCTGCTTATCAAGTTCGGCCAGATCATCGGCTCTCGGCCGGACCTCATCCCGGACGAGTACATCGACATCCTGTCGCGCCTGCAGGACCGGGTGCCGCCCAAGCCGTTCCCAATCATCGAGCGGGCCATCACGCGGGAGCTGGAGCGCCCGCTAGCGGACGTCTTCGCGGAGTTCGAACGCCAGCCGATCGCCGCCGCCTCGCTCGCGCAGGTTCACCGGGCGACCCTGAAAGACGGCCGCGTCGTCGCTGTCAAGGTGCAGTACCCGGGCATTTTGGACATCGTAGAGAACGACCTGCGCAACATCCGTGTCCTGCTCCACCTTCTCGCCGTGTTCGAGCGCAACCTGGACTTCACCCCGCTCATCGAGGAGATCTCCCACAACGTGCCGATGGAGCTGGACTTCATCAACGAAGGCCATAACGCAGAACTCATCGCCCGCAACTTTGCGGGTCGCGATGACATCATCGTCCCCAAGATCGTGTGGGAGTACAGCACGCGCCGCCTGCTGGTGATGGAGTACGTCGACGGCGTCAAGATCACCGACCGGGAGGGGATGCAGCGCGCCGGCATCGATCCGCAGGCGGTGGCCCAGCTCCTGATCGACACCTTCTGCGAGCAGCTGTACCTGCACGGGATGTTCCACGCCGATCCGCACCCTGGCAACCTGTTCGTGCTGCCCGGCCCCAAGCTCATCCTGTTCGATTTCGGACTCTGCCGCCAGTTAGACGATCAGTTCCGCCTGGGCTACGCCAGGCTGGTCAACGCCATGCTCACCTGGAACGTAGCGGAGATGATCCAGGCCTTCCAGGACCTGGGCGTCAAAGTGAAACATCCCAACGACCCCACCATCTACCTGGAGCTGGGCCGCTCTCTGACGGAGACCGGCCAGCCCGGCCGCGCCTACGCCGACCCGGACCTGGTGGCTGAGGCGAACGCTCGAATGGGGCGCGCCATCCGCGCCAACCCGATCGTGGAGATCCCCCGGGAGTTCCTGCTCATAGGCCGAGTCATCGGTCTCCTCAGCGGCCTGGGGAAGCACTTGGACTCGCGCGTCGACATAGCCGCGACGATTCTTCCCTACACTCGCGCCGCCCTGGAGGGCGCAAGTTGAGAAATCTTCACGAAGTCGCATCATCTCCCAGTTGACAGCAGATACAGTGCGGACATAAAATCTATTCAGAATACTTTCCGCCCTGCGTTTTGCACAAGTTAGTGAGGTTAGCCCCGTGATAGGTCGATACCGTGACGACCACGAAACGCTGACGACGCGCTGGATAACCCTCGGGCAGGCTTGCAAGCTCCTGGGCGTAAACGAGTCCACCCTCAGACGCTGGGCGGACGCTGGTCACGTCCGTTCCTTCCGCACGCCGGGCGGTCATCGCCGCTTCTCCGAGGACGACCTGCGCGCCCTGGTGGCCGGTCAGAGCCCGGCCAGCCGCGAACCATACACCTCCATCAACAACCTGGCCCTTTCGCGCATCCGGCGCCGCCTGCAGCGCGGCCGGGGTCAGGCGCCACCCTGGTACTCCGGGCTGAATGAAGACGACCGGGAGAGGTTGCGCCCGCTGGGCCGCCGTCTGGTCGCCCTCACCTCGGAATACCTGACGAAGGGCGCCCGCCGCGGCCGGCTGGCCGAGGAGGCCAGGGAGATCGGCCACGAATACGGCAAGGAGCTGGCCCGGGACGGCATGACCATGCGCGATTTCCTGGAGGCGTTCACCTTCTTCCGCAAGGGCCTGGACGATACGGCCATGGAAGTAGCCCAGAAGAGCGACCTCAGCGCCGAAGAGGCTGTCGAGGTCTGGGAGCTGCTGTCCAGCCTGGCCGACCAGGTGCTCCTGGCCATCGCGGAGACGTTCGAGGAAGCTGGGGCCAAGAGCCCGGCCAGGTCCTAGCGAATAGACGCAGCGTGCGCTACTACCCGGTGTTTCTGGACATCGCCGGCAAGCCCGTTGTGGTCATCGGCGGGGGCAAGATCGCTCACCAGAAAGTGGAAGGTCTCCTCAAAGCCGGCGCCGAGGTCACGGTAATCAGTCCAGAACTCAACCGGGAGATGAGTAAGCTGGCCTCCTCTGCGCGCTTTCGTCACATCCAGCGTGGGTATCAGCCAGGCGATCTGGACGGGTATGTTCTGGCCTTCGTCGCCACTGACGATCGCACCCTGAACGCGACGGTGGCGCAGGAAGGCAAGCAGAGACGGGTCTGGGTGAACGCCGTGGACGATCCGCCCAACTGCGATTTCATCATGCCCGCTATCGCCCACCAGGGCGGCCTTATCGCCGCCGTCTCCACCAGTGGCGCCAGCCCGGCCATGGCCCGCAAGATGCGAGAGGAGCTGGAGGCGTTCCTTAGCGAAGGGTACGCCCTCATGCTGGAGCTGGCCGCCGAAGTGCGTGTCGAGTTGCGAGAGCGGGGCATTCTCGTGGATCCCAACGTGTGGAACGCCGCCCTGGACGAAGAGCTGAAGCGGCTCTTGGTCCAAGGTCAGCGCGAGGCCGCCAAGGAGCGGCTGATGCGCGCGCTGTCGCAGCCGGTAAGCTCATGAAGCAGCACTCGCAGTTCGTCACCTGCGTCGGACTCAACCACCTCACCTCGCCCGTTGAAGAGCGTGAGGGGCTGGCTTTCTCGCCCGCGGAGCTGCCCCCCGCCCTGGGCCGGTTGAGCGAGCTGCTGCACGGCGCCGTCCTCCTCTCCACCTGCAATCGCACGGAGCTGTACACCACCGTTGCCGAGGAGCAGGCCGGATCGCTGATCGACGTCCTCATCCAGGAGAAGGGCGCAGTTGTCGATCCGGCGCACTTCTACCTTCACCGGCACGAGCAGGCGGTCCGCCATCTGTTCCGGGTGGCCTCCGGCATCGATTCCATGGTCTTGGGTGAATCGCAGATTCTGGGCCAGGTGCGCGAAGCGATGTCAGCGGCCACACAGGCCAACACCCTGGACGGTGTCCTTTCTCGCGTTTTCCACTCCGCCATCAGCGTAGGCAAGCGGGCCCGCAGCGAGACCGACATCGGGCGGCACGCCGTGTCCGTCAGCTCGGCCGCGGTCACCCTGGCCCGCCGGCACATGGGTGCGCTCTCCGACAAGACCGTCCTCGTAATAAGCGCCGGCAGCACCGGCAAGCTGGCCGCCAAGAGCCTGGCCCAGAGCACCGGCTCTCGCATCCTCGTCGCCAACCGCACGCAAGAGCGCGCTATCGAAGTCGCCGCCGATATCGGCCCCAACGCCGAGGGCGTTGCCCTCTCGCACCTGGCGGACGCTCTGGCGCAGACGGACATCGTGATCAGCGGCACGGGCGCGCAGGGCTTTGTTCTGGGGCCTGATGATATCCGCCCGGCCACGGCCAGCCGAAACGGGCGCTCCATGCTCCTGATCGACATCGCTGTCCCGCGGGATATAGACCCAGCGGTGCGCCAAATCCCCAACGTCCTACTGTTCGACATCGATGACATCGAGGCAGTGACCAAAGTGGGCCGGGACGGCCGCCAGGCCGAAGTGCGCCGCGTCGAGCAGATCATCGACGAAGAGGTCAGCAGCTTCCTGGACTGGTGGCGGTCGCTGGATGTAGTTCCCGTCATCGCCGCCCTGCGTGAGCGGGCGGAAGCCATTCGCCAGAGTGAGCTGCAGCGCACGCTGAAGCGCCTGGGCGGCCTCGACGAAGAGTCCCGTCAGCGCATCGAGGCGATGACCGCTGCCATCGTCAAGAAGATGCTGGACCGGCCCATCGCGCGGCTGAAGGGCGGCGCGGACAAGGGTCTTTACATGGAGGCCCTGCAGGACCTGTTCGACGTGCAGCCCAGGCCCGCCGCACGAGAGCAGGGTCACTAGGAAGGCGGCCGGGGCTTGTGTCCCAGCGCACGTTCGTCGCCGGCACTCGCGGCAGCCGTCTCGCCCTGCGTCAGACGGAGATAGTTCTCGATCGCCTGCGCGCGGCCGTGCCGCAAGCGCAGTTCGAAGTCCGCGCGATCCACACCACTGGCGACAGGACCGACGCCTCACTGAGTGAGATCGGAGGTCGCGGTGTCTTCGTCATCGAGTTGGAGCGCGCTCTCCTTTCCAGCGAGATCGACATCGCTGTGCACAGCCTCAAGGACCTGCCCAGCCAGGAGACGCCGGGCTTGACTCTGGCCGCCATCCTCGAGCGGGAAGACCCACGCGACGCCCTCGTCTCCCGCGGGGACGCCACCCTGCGGACGTTGCCAAAGGGCGCGACGGTCGGCACCGGAAGCCCGCGCCGCGCTGCCCAGCTCCTGGCTTCGCGGCCCGATCTGCGCATCGCCGACATCCGCGGCAACGTGGATACTCGCATCCGAAAGGTGGAGGAAGGCCAGTACGACGCCGTGGTGCTCGCCGCCGCCGGACTGGCCCGCCTGGGCTGGCTGGCGCGCGCCTCGGAGACCTTCGAGCCGGACGTGATGCTTCCCGCGCCTGGCCAGGGCGCTCTCGCTGTTCAGGTGAGGAGTGACGACGAAGACGCCGGGAGGATCGTAGGCGTCGCCGATCACCCCGCCACTCGCGTGGCCGTGACCGCGGAGCGGGCGTTCGAGCGCCGTCTTGGCGGCGGTTGTGACGCCGCCATCGCTGCCCTTGGAGAGATGACGGGCGATCACTTGCGCCTGCGCGGCCTCGTCGGCGACGCCACCGGCCGCCTCTTGCGCGGCGAGATCGAAGGCGACGCCGCCGATGCGGAAGAGCTGGGCGCACGCCTGGCGGAGCGGCTCATCGCAGAGGGCGCAGGCGCTCTCCTGGAGGCGGCACCATGACCGCCGGCGCAACCCCAACCTCCAACCTCCAACCTCCAACCTCACACGGCACGGTCGCCCTCGTCGGCGCCGGCCCCGGTGACCCCGGGCTGATAACCGTGGCGGGCCTGGAGCGCATCCGCCAGGCCGATGTCATCGTGTACGACCGCCTGGTCAGCCCGCGGTTGCTCGAACACGCCCGCTCGGACGCGGAGCTGATCTTCATGGGCAAGGCCGCGGGAGAGCCGGCGCACGACCAAGAGGCGATCCACCGACTGCTTATCGAGAAGGCCAAGGAGGGCAAGCGCGTCGTGCGGCTGAAGGGCGGCGACCCGTTCGTGTTCGGGCGCGGCGGCGAGGAGGCGCAGGCGCTGCAGGCGGCCGGCATTCCCTTCGAGGTCGTGCCCGGCGTCACCTCGGCGGTGGCCGCGCCGGCCTACGCCGGCATCCCCGTCACCCATCGCGGCGTCGCCTCATCCTTCGCGGTCATCACCGGCCATGAAGCCGACGCTGTCATTCTGAGCGGGGATGACAGTCTGTCGCTGGACTCCGCATCGCCGCGAAGGAATCCGCAGAGGGGCGGCGCCCGCACGCGCTCCCCTGGCCCAATGGCCATCCGCTGGGACAAGCTGGCGACGGCTGTCGATACGCTGGTCTTCCTGATGGGCACGAAGACGCTTCCCGATATCGTCGATCAGCTAGTGACGAACGGCCGGTCGCCGGAGACACCGGTGGCCGTCATCCGCTGGGGAACGACGCCGGAACAGCGGACGGTCGTGGGCACACTGGACGACATCGTGTCGCGCGTGGACGAGGCGGGGCTCACCCCTCCGACCATCGCCGTGGTCGGCGATGTAGTGCGTCTACGCGAGACGATATCCTGGTTCACCCCGACCCAGACGGGCGGGCTGGGCGGCCGTCCGGCCGAGGACCGGCCGCTGGTCGGCAAGCGCGTGCTCATCACCCGCACCCGCCGCCAGGCCAGTGTTCTGGCGAGACTTCTGGCCGAAGAAGGGGCAATCCCCATCGAGCTGCCGGCGATCGAGATAGAGCCGAGCGCCGACGCCGGGGCGGTCGCCGCCGCATTCGAAAGTCTCAGCGCCGGACGCTACGCCTGGGCGGTCTTCACCAGCGCCAACGCTGTCGAGCTGTTCTTCGATCTGATGCGAGAACGGGGGCTGGATACCCGCGCGTTCGCCTCCGCACGGGTCGCCGCCATCGGCCCGGCGACGGCCGGAGCGCTGGCTGAGCGGGGCATCGTCGCCGACATCGTGCCAGAAAAGTACATCGCG
>JBGPMY010000104.1:0-6623 GCA_041487235.1 Dehalococcoidia bacterium | reverse complement strand
TCACGCCGCCTCGGCGCGACGGCTGTCCGTTGCCGAGCGCTGGAGATACGGCGCGATCAGGTCTACGAACCACAGGCTATCCACCTTCCTTAGATCGATGTCGTAGGGGTGCTCCCGGAGCAAGTCCAGCACCGCATCGTCGGTGATGAGCCAGCTATCGCCGCCCTGGTCGGGCGTCCGCTCAGTGTGGCGTTGGTGGGCGCGGAGCTTGCCGGAGCGGATGCGGGCCAGCACCCAGTGAGGGTCGACCCCAAGCGCCTCGGCCAGCGAGCGGGCGGTATAGCCCTCGTCGTACTTCCGCAGGCCGAGCCGCTTGGCCTTCAATTTAACAGCGGTAGGGGACCGCCCAAGCTTACGGGCTAGTCTCTTGACGGAGACGTGATGAAAGTTGCCTTCCAGGTAGGACACCTCCTCTATGGGCCACGGCCTGTCCTTCGGTCGGCTCAGGCCGAGGGCGACGGCTCGGCGGTTGACCACCCAGCGCGGAACCTTCAGCCTGTCGGCGATCTGCTGACAGCGGCCCTTCACTGTCGGGTCGTACATGCGGCGCAACAGGCCATCAGTGATGTCATTCCAGAACCACTTCTTCTTAGGCATCGTGGCATTCCTCCTTACTCGGCTCCTCTGAGCATGGCGAGCAGGGTCTCCGGCGCCCGTTCGCGACGGCGCTGGTAGGCCTCATAGCTCTCGCCGCGCGTGTCCCAGGGGCCGTCGGCGATGCGGTCTGCCAATTCGCTGGGGCTCGACCAGCGTCGGTATAAGACGACCGGCACCGCCTCGCGCCCGACGACGTCGCCGACGAGGTAGACCTGAGGCAGTGAGGCGATGGATGTCGCATCCGCGGGCAGATCCGGCACGTCCTGAGGGAGTCCCTGGTGTACGACCTCCCACATGGCACGGGCCAGCCCGGCGGGCGGTTCCGTCCACAGCGACAGGTGGCAGTCGCGGCCTCCGTAACCGCCGTGGCCGCCGTTGAGGGCGAGCCCGGCGCCGACCGCCAGCAGTCCCAGGTGGCGGGCGACTTCCTCGTCCTGCGCCACAACTTCGTTGGCCAGGGCCGCGTCGCCCAGGTAAACGAGGGCTCGCGCGGGGTTCGAGCAGCGTGGGCACGGGTAGTAGCAGACCAGTTGGCCGTCGATGGGCGCCTCGCCCGGGCGGCTGATGCGGGCCCGGCGGGCGTCAGGGTCGAAGGTGATCATAGGTGGCTCCTCCTGGCGAAGTGATCACGAAGACGGATATGCCGCCAACAGAGAGATACGATGAATCAGTCGGCTTCGCACGAACGGCCGGCCGAGGGCTACTCCGTCTGGCCCTCCTCGCGTTCGTAGCCGCTCACGAACCGCCCGCGGGTGAACTTCTCGAGCACCTCCGGGCTAGTCACGAGCGCCTCTGCGTAGGCCTTGATGTCGGGCAGGTCCTCCAGCCGAAAGTCGTACTCCTCGTAATCCAGTCCCTCCGCGATCGCCTTGCTCTTGCAGTCGCAGAGCAACTCCATGTACTCCTCGATGGTGCCTCGGCAAGTCAAGAAGTGGACGCGCACGTCCCGCTCCTGCTGGGGCCGCAGCACCCTCGAAAAGGCCTGGGCCATCACCGAGGGCACCCAGTCGTAATCGAGGAAGACGACGACGCTGGCCTCTGGGATGTTCAGCCCCTCAGCCAGGCACGGCGTGGTGGCCACCAGCACCCGATGGAGGGGGCTGCGCCGGAAAGCGTCGATGCGCTCGATGCGGGGCGAGGTCCAGGTGCGACGGTTCAGCTCCAGGCTGACGCCGCCGTCCACGTACAGGGGGTCGCAGCCCAGGCCGTCGATTCGCTTGTACATATACTTCGCCCCCTCCTTGTTGCGCGAGAGGACGATCACCTTGCGGCCTTCACCGAGGGCGTCCTGGACGATCTCGAGCACACGTCGCTGCTTGGCCGTGGGCTCCTTCCACTCCGCGTCGAGGAGCTGGGGGAAAGAGGCGCACCCGATCAGGGCGGTGAGCTTGGGCAGGATCTGCTGCCGGCCCAACGCGCGCCCTTCGGCTTCAGCCTCCGCGGTGGCCGCCTCGTACCAGGCCTGGAAGTCCGCCAGCACCGCCTCGTAGGCCCGGCGGTGCTGTTCGTCCATCTCGATCGCCTCGTAGCGGAGGTCGGGCTCAGGGATGCGCACCGCCGCCGTCACCTCCGGCTCCGTGTTCAGGCGCCGGATCATCTTCGGGGCCAGCATCTCCTGAAAGCCGTGGGGGTCGCGGATCTTCGGCAGCAGCTTCTTCTTGCCCCGGTCCCCGGTCCGGCGGTGCTGCTCGTCGTAGTAGACGTAGGTGCCGAAGCGCCGCAGGAACTTCTCGACCGCACCCTCGACGAAGAAGCTGTACTCGGGCCAGGCGGCGGAGCCGTTGCCGAAGGCCCAGTTCAGCAGCGACAGGATGTTGTTCGGGTAGCCGCGCACCGGTGTGCCGGTGAGGAGCACTTTGTGCTTGGCGCGCAGGTGCGTCACGGCCTTCGTCTGGTTTGCCTCCATGTCTTTCAAGGAGTAGGCCTCGTCCACGGCGATGAAGCCGAACCGCTTGCGTAGGATCGACGCCAGACAGTGGCGCAGGCCGAGGGTTTCGACGACGCGGTCGCCGCGCTGATGCGAGCGGTAGTTGGCGCCCCGGCGGTAGCGGTCGTCGCCGGCGTGCCGCAGGGGGCTGTCCTCCGGCAATCGCCAGAGGTCGGTGATGGCCACCAAGTTGAATCGCTTCAGGTTCTGACAATCCTCCAACGTCTCCACGACGTGGAGTTCTCCGGCCAGGCCGACGGCTCGGAACTCGGTCACCCACTCGCCGATCAGCCGCTTGGGGACGACGATGAGGTTGCGTTGACAGCCGTACAGCAGGGCCAGGGCCATGGCGACGCGGGTCTTGCCCAGGCCCATCTGGTAGGTGAGGAGCAGGCTCTGCTTGAGGCTAGCTCGCACCACGTCGTCGAACTGGAAGGGGTAGAGCCATCCGTTCAGGCCCAGAGCCAGGGCCTTCTTTCGGGCAGCGGCCAGCTCCCGCTGGTAGCGGGCCTCCAGCCCGTCTGCCTCATGCAGCTTCGTCCAGGTCAACATCCTCTCCCTTCGAATCTTTCGATGGATCGATCGCCACCCACCGGCTGAGCGGGGCCATCTGTCGCTCGTACCAGCGGCGCTGGCGGTCCAGCCAGCGTTCGGTCTGGCCGTCGATGGCCACCTCCATGCCGTAGCAGTGCAGCCGCTCGGTCACTTCCTCCAGCCCTAGGAGCGGCGGCCGCTCCACCAACTCTCGCCAGAGGCTGATGTGCACCTCGCGCTTGCGGTCGTAGCGGCTGCACATCTCTTCGTCGAGCAGCGCCAACTTGGCCTGGGCGGCCCAGCCGTTGGGGACGAGTAGCATCCGGCCGTTAGCCACGCAGGCCAGCACCACATCACGCTCCACCAGCGGCAGGTCTTCGGCTCGCTGTCGTCGCTCCTCGCGGCTCGGAGGCGTCCAGGGTTGGACCACCACCGGGCGGTCGTTCCCGGCGAGCCGACGCTGCTCGACCCGCGCGCGCCATGCCAGCTGGCAGGCCAGCAGGACATCGCCCTGGTCGGCGGGCCAGCGGGCCAGTAGGCTCGCGACGGCATCGTCGTCCAGGGTGGTTAGACGATCGCGGTACGTGGGACCGTCGAAGTCCGTAGCAACGACCCACACGAACAGCGCCGTCGGCCAGTCGCTGGATGCGTGAGCGCCTGTAGGCAGGTCGACGCAGGACGCCAGCCGACCCTTGCCCTCAATCCAGCGCACCACCGTCGGCTCCAAGGTCTCGAGGGCGTTGGCGGGAAGCACGGCCGCTACCACGCCGGGCCGGGTTACGGCGAGAAAGGCCTGCTCCAACCAGAGCGCCTCGGCGCGGCCCCAGCCGTCCCAGCCCACGTGCTGCCAGAGGCGGCGGCGATCGCGCAGCCGCAGACTGTACGGCGGGTTGCCCAGCACCAGCTCGAACTGTGCGTCGAAGCGATGGTGCTGAAACTCATCCGCCACCAGGCAATGACCTGCGCCGAGCAGGGCGCGGGCCACCGTGACGGCGTCGCGGTCGACGTCGGTGCCTGTAACACGAACGCGCTCTGGCTCGGCGATGAGGTTGCCGATGCCAATGCAAGATTCGAGTACGCGTGCGCCCTCGGGTGGGTCCAGCAGCTGGACGAGGAGCCGCCCGATGGCCGGGTTGCTGAAGAACTGGCCCCGGTGCTGCTCGCGTGCACGCTGGATGTTGAAGAGGCCTGACGGCGGCCGATGGATGGCGCCCAGATCGACGAAGCGACGGCGAATCTCGGCGAGGACATTGGACTCAATCGCCTCGCCCCGCCGTCGTCGCTCCACGACCTGTCGGGCCAGGCGGACGGCGTAGGCCCGACCGGCCACGAGATCGTGGTCTGGCGGTGGAAGGAGCACGTCGTCAACCTCTGGCTCGGGAGACGCGTCCAGCGCCTCGGCTTCGCCCTCACCATCGAGCGACGGCGGCGTCGCTTCGACGAGAGGTACCGTTGCTTCGAGCCCTGTGCCAGCGCCGTTGTGGCCGTGCACTCCAGCCTGGGCGACGAGCCGTCCGTCGCAGCGGCGGTTTGGGCAGGCGTTGCCGTCGGCCCAGAGGCCCATGGCCGCCTGCCCGCAACGCTCGCAGACCAGCAGCGTCGGACGGGTATCAATCGTTTGAGTCATCATCACCTCCGCGTGGCGACGTCACCGAACACGCCTCGTTCTTTCAGGCTGACGTGCCTCCCGTGGCCGAGGATCACGTGATCCAGCACCTCGATGCCCAGAAGATCGCCCGCCTTCACGGCGTCCTTCGTCATGCGCACGTCATCGTCCGACGGCTCCGGGTCGCCAGACGGGTGGTTGTGGGCCAGGATGACGCACGGAGCGTTCACGACGATCGCGTCGCGGAACAGCTCCGCCATGCGCACCACGGCCGTACTCACGTTGCCCTGGTAGATCAGGATCGCGTCCAGAACGCGGCAACGGGTGTCGAGCAGGACGACACGCACCTGCTCCTGAATCAACGCCTCCATCTCAGGTGCCAGCAGATCTGCCACGGCATGAGCCGAGCGCGCGTAATAGGGGGCGTCGGCGTCGGCTGGAGCGGCCCGATGGCTCGGGCGCAGCTCGGAGAGCAAGCGCAGGTTCTCCCGCACGAGGTGGAGCACGGCCGCGTCGTCCGGCGGCAGGAAGCTGACCTGCTCGCTCCGCGGGCGCGGCTGGCCCTCGACGTCATGCTGCCTGTGGACCATCGCTGGTCTCCTTGCGGTTATCGACTCGTTCGTAGAGCGTGAGGCGCTGGTGGCCATTGCCGTTCGCTCCGAGGGCCAGCACCGCGTACGCGCGCCAGCCCGGGATGGGGCAGCTTGGCTCCGGCACCTGCACCAGATAGCGAGGCCCGGCGCGGGTGTGGATCAGCCGCACGGGGCGTCGGCGGGCAATTGGCATGGCTACGCGGCCTGCCGGCGACCGCCGTTGCGCCGGTTCAGGTCTTCGGCTAGCGAGCGCACGGCGTCGGCGAGCTGCTCCGCGCCGAGATCGGCGAGGGGTTGGCCGTACCGCTCGTCCACCCACGAGCGCGCCTTCGCCTCGTCGACACCCAGGCGCTCCGAAAGCTCGAGCACCTTGCGCCGCATGTCCTCCAGCCTGGCGGGAGAGGCAGGCGCCGCCGGTTTCGGTGACGTCGCGTCGAAGGCGTAGCGGCGATCGTACAGGCTGTTGCCGAACTGGTCGCCGAACTGTCGCAGCGCCCGTTTCAGAGCATCGGTCACCGCACCCTTGCAGGCGGTCTCGTGGGCTTCGGTCGTCTCCTCGGCGACGAAGGCGCAGCCGACATCGCTTCGGGCGGGACAGCCGCGAACTGTGACTCGCACCGACGCCGTGTACATGCCAATCGTCGGCGAGCCGCTGTTCGTGGGATCGGCCGGGCTCATCGGCCGGTAGCGCACTTCGCCAACGACCTCTGTGCCCCAGCCGTCGTGGCCGAAGATACGGTTGGCTTGGTTAATGACCATCCAGCCCTCGATGTACTGGAGCAGGCGGCCGTCGCGGCCCTCGCGCTCCGACACCAGGGCAGGGTCCAGGGGCTGCGCCAGGAGAGCGAGCACCTGGCGCGGCAGTCCACCGCCGTCGGCGTTGTTTGCCCGCCGCCCAAGAGTCAGGCGGCGCGCCGTCCGGTCGTTCCGTCGAAAGTATCCCATGTGTCTTCCTTTCTGCGATCTGCAAGTTCGAGGCAACGCTGGAACAGCTCTTTGCCATTGGGAAAGCGTCCCAGGTCGCTCAGGTCGTTGACGTCGGGCGGAAGCTCGACGGCTGTCGCCCGGGGTCCGAGAACAGACATCAACTCTGCTGCGGCGCGACGACCGGCCTCGTCAGCGTCCAGCGCCAGGTACACGCGGCTGAAACGCGCGAGCCTTTGCGCTAGCCACCGCGAGACGTGAGTGCCGAGCAACGCCACCGCCGGTGTGTCCCACTGCACGGCCGTCAGCCAGTCGAAGGGTCCTTCCGTCACCAGCACCTGGTCGCCTTGCACGGCGTCCAACCCCAGCAGAGGCGTCGGGAGGCTCAGGTTCAGGTAGCGAGGCGTGCTTTCTCCCAGAGCACGACCCGTCAGCCAGGTGG
>JBGPMY010000103.1:0-6697 GCA_041487235.1 Dehalococcoidia bacterium | reverse complement strand
GCCGGAGGCGGCCGCCAAGATCTGCGAGGTCAGCCCGGAGATGATCCGCATGATCGCCCGCAAAGCGGCGGTGAAGAAGACCAAGATCTTCAGCGGCTGGAACTCCGGCAAGTACTACCACGGGGACCTGATGGAGCGCTCTATGGCGCTGCTCCTGGCCCTCACCGGCAACTGGGGCAAGCAGGGCACGGGCACCCGTTCCTGGGCCATCAGCGGCCTGGACGGCCAGGCTTTCCTGGCGGCCAAGGGCAAGCCGGGACAGGACGCCGCCCGCGAGTTCCAGAAGCAGCTCCTGGCGACGCGCCGCTTTCTCAGCCAGGACGACCCCACCATGACGCTGGAGATGGTCCTCAACCGTGCGCAGGAGATGGGCGCCGGCCGCATGGGCGGCTTCGGTGGCATGTTCCCGCCGGTCTTCCTTTGGTACCACCAGTTCGGCTATCGCGAGCGCTGGAACAAGGCAGAGTGGTCTGACCCCACCATGAAGCGCACCTTCGACGAGTATTACCAGGAGGCGATGGACAAGGGCTGGTGGGACAACCACCTGGCCAAAATCTGGGCAGACGTGGAGCCGCGCGTTCTCGTTGAGTCCGGCGGCAACATGCTGCGCCGGCACCGCGGAGGCCAGAAGATGCTGTTGGAGCATCTCTGGCCCAAGCTCAAGATGATCGTCTCTATAGACTTCCGCATCAACACCACGGGCCTCTACTCAGACTACATTCTGCCCGCCGCCCAGCACTACGAGAAGCTGGGCACCGGCATGCCCACGCCACACCACATGAACTTCGTGTTCATCGATAAGGCCGTGGACCCACCGGGCGAGGCCAAGTCTGACCGGCAGATCGGTCACATGATCGCGAAGAAGCTGGAGGAGCGAGCGAAGGCCAGGGGCATCACCCAGCTCACCACCAAGACGGGCCAGACCGTCAGCTTGGAGGGCGCCTACGACCGCATGACCCTGGGCGGGTTCCTGGCCGACGACGAGACCGAGATGAGCGAGGCGATCAAGGACAGCGCCGTCTACGGCATCCTGCCGGAGGGCACCACGATCGAGACGCTACGTGAGAAGGGGACGGTGCGCTGGACGGGCTGGGGCATCGCCGGCTTCGGCCTGGCGCAGGCATCGACCATCGAGCCGGACAAGACCCACAACCCCTTCCGCTGGCACACGGAGGACAAGATTCCTTACCCCACTCTTACCCGGCGCGCCCAGTTCTACATCGACCACGACTGGTTCCTGGAGGCCGGCGAGGAGCTGCCCGTGCACAAGGAGAACCCGCACCACGGCGGCGACCGCGCCTTCAGCCTGACCAGCGGTCACCCCCGCTGGAGCATCCACTCCATGAACATGACCAACGACATCATCCTTAACACGCACCGCGGCGAACCGTTCCTCTTCATGAACCCGAACGATGCTGCCACTCGGGACATCGAGAACGGCGAGGAGGTCCGCCTCAGCAGCGATGCCGGCTCCATGCTCATCTCCGTCAAGCTCTCGTCCTCGGTCCGGCCGGGGCAGATCATCCTGTACAACGGCTTCGAGCCGTACCAGCATCGCGAGTGGTACAGCCAGAGCGATGTAGAGCCGGGCATGGTGAAGTGGCTGCACCTGGCCGCGGGCTACGGTCACCTGAAGTACCGTCCCTGGCACTGGCAGCCGGTGCCCGTGGACAGGGGAGTCGGCGTGGACGTGGAGAAGCTTCCGGCGGCAGCGCGGGCCGGTTAGAGGAGAGAAGCCATGGCAACCAACGGCAAACAGATGACCTCCCGGCGGCAGCTGGCCTGGGTCTTCGACTTGAACAAGTGCATCGGCTGCCAGACCTGCTCTGTGGCCTGCAAAGTGCTCTGGAACGAGGGAGACGAAGGCACGGAGCACATGTGGTGGATGACGGTGAACACCCAGCCCGGCCGCGGCACGCCCAAAGACTGGGAGACTATGGGAGGCGGCTACCAGAACGGCAACCTCCAGAAGGGCAGGCTTCCCACAGAGGAGGAGTTCGGCGGCGGCTGGAAGTACAACTACGAGGAAGTGCTGCGCGGCGGCAAGGGACGGGACGTCCATCTCACCAAGATCGCCGGCAGCAAGTCCTGGGGCCCCAACTGGGACGAAGACGAGGGCGGCGGCGAGTGGCCCAACCCCTACTTCTTCTACCTGCCGCGGCTGTGCAACCACTGCAGCGATCCCGCCTGCGTGGACGCCTGCCCTACCGGCGCCTTATTCAAGCGCGAGGAAGACGGCCTGGTCCTGCGCAATGAGGACGTCTGCGAAGGCCAGCAGGAATGCGCGGCAGCCTGCCCCTACAAGAAGATCTACTTCAACAAGGCGCGCAACGTCAGCCAGCAGTGCATTGGCTGCTTCCCGCGCATCGAGATGGGCGTGGCGCCGGCCTGCGTCCGCCAGTGTCCGGCGCGGGCCGCCTTCATCGGCTTTCTGGACGACGAAGGCAGCGTTGTGCACCGCTTCGTCAACGAGTGGAAGGTCGCCCTCCCGCTGCACCCGGAGTTCGGCACGCGCCCCAACGTCTACTACGTTCCACCCCTGGCGCCGGCGCCCCTGAACGGCGACGGCAGCCCCAACGAAGGCCAGTCCCGCATCCCAACCGAGTACCTGGAGTCACTGTTCGGGCCGGAGGTGCACCGGGCTCTCGCCACACTCAAGGAGGAGCTGGCGAAGAAGCGTCAGGGTCAGGATTCGCAGGTTATGGACGCGCTGATCCTGTACGAGTGGAAGGACGCACTTGGCGCCTTCACCAAGGACCCCGCGGAGATCGTATGGCAGTAGCCCGACGGGGCGCCCACCTGCCGGACCTCACATCCTGACCACCCGCCATGGGGGAAGCGACTGCATCGCCAGGGGCCTTGACCACAGATCGCTTCCCCCTTTTCGTGCGCTTCCCGGAGCTGGCGGAACCCCTCCCGCGCGTCACGTTCTCACCGGCACCCAGCCCAGTCACGCAGCTCAGCGAGTTGGGAAAGCGCATCGCGCGCGACGACATCTGGCTCAAGAACGACGGGCTGTACGGCACCCTCTACGGCGGCAATAAGCCTCGCAAGCTGGAGTTCATCCTCGCCGACGCCGTCGGAAAGGGCGCGAAGACCATCCTGACAACCGGCGCCGTGGGCACAAACCACGGCCTGGCCACCGCCCTCTACGGCGCCCAACTGGGCCTGCAGGTCGCGCTGCTCCTCACGTACGAGGAGCCCAGCGAGAGCATCGCCCGCCAGCTGTGCTGGATGCGGAACGCGGGCGCTGAACTACACTACACTCACTCGCTGCCCGGGACGGTCATGAAGACGCCCTACTTCATCCTCCGCTACCGCTCTCGTGATGGCCGCTGGCCATACCTGCTGGCGCCGGGCGCCTCCACCCCGCTGGGCGCCCTGGGCTACGTCAACGCCGCCCTGGAGCTGGCGCAGCAGATCCAGGAAGGACAGCTGCCTGAGCCGCGACACATCCTCCTTCCTCTGGGTTCCGGCGGCACAGCGGCGGGGCTTATGCTGGGGTTGCGAGTCGCAGGCCTGAGGAGCCGGCTGGTGGCCGTCGCCGTGACGCGGGCGCCCACCACCTGGCCGGCTGTCGTCGCAGGCCTCGCCAACGCCTCGGCGCGACTCCTGGCACGCAAGGGCGTTCAGCGACAGAGCTTGCCCACCGTCAGAACCTCCGACGTGCACGCCTTCAGGAGCTGGCTGGGGTCAGGATTCGGGAAGGCCACCGAGGAGGGCGAGCAGGCCAGCCTCATGCTCGAGGAGACGGAGGGACTGACCCTGGAGTCGACGTACACAGGTAAGACGATGGCTGCCCTTATCGACCTCTGTCGGGACGGCGGACTGGCCGGGCCGGTCCTCTACTGGCACACGCACAACGCCATCCCGATGCCCCAGCCAACGCCCGACGACTGCAGCCGGCTGCCTCGCGAGTTCCATCGCTTCTGCCAGGGAGTCTGATCGCCGGTGGGGCGAAACCTGACGGGGCGATGGGGCGAATGCCGGATGGAAATGGTGACTATTCGGCCCCACACTGTATACTACAGAAACCTCCTCGCGTAGACAGGAGACGACGATGACCACATACCTGGAACTGAACAAGGGACTGACCTCCGACGAGGCTGAGCTGAAGGGGCAGATCCATCGCTTCGGCATGGAAGTGCTGCGGCCGGCGGCTGCGGAGCTGGACAGCCTATCGCCGGAGGAGGTGATAGCGAACGGCTCCGCCCTGTGGGAGGTGTTCAAGAAGGCCTACGAGCTGGGATTCCACGCGTCCAGCCTGCCGGAGGCGCTGGGAGGGACGAAGATGTCCCCGCTGGGCCGACACATCTACGCCGAGGAGATGGGCTGGGCCAGCGCCGACTTCGCCATTGGCCTCGGCGTCACGCCGTTCCCCTTCTCCTTCGCGGCGATGAGTGGCAACCCGGAGATCATGCGCGAGATCGTGGCGCCGTTCGCGCAGGACCGGGAAGCCAAGTACATCGGCTGCTGGGCGTTGACGGAGCCGCAGCATGGGTCCGACAGCCTGCTCATCGGACACGAGCAGTTCTGGCGACCGGAGACGGCGTTCGATCTGTTCGCCCGCGAGGACGGCGACGAGTGGGTGATCAGCGGCCAGAAATCGGCCTGGGTCTCCAACGGGACGATCGCCACCCACGCCCTGGCCTTCCTGGGCGTCGATCGCAGCCAGGGGAGCGCCGGCAGCGGCGTGGCGATCATCCCCCTCAACCGGCCGGGGGTCTCCAGGGGCAAGCCCCTGGACAAGCTGGGCCAGCGCGGCCTTAACCAGGGGGAGATCTTCTTCGATGACGTCCGCATTCCCAGGCACTACATGCTGGTACCCAAGGAGGCCTACCCCTTCGTTATCGATTCGGTTCTCGCTGGGGCTAACGCCGGCATGGGCGCCATCTTCACGGGCGTCGCCCGCGCCGCCTTTGAGGAAGCGCTCAGCTACTCCAAGCAGCGGGTGCAGGGCGGCAAGCCAATCTGCGAGCACCAGGCCGTTCAGCTGAAGCTCATGGACATGTTCGTCAACGTGGAGGCCGCCAGGGCGCTGTCCAGATCGGCGATGGCCTACAACGCCGAGACGACCCCTCCCGCCACGCAGTACTCCATCGCCTCCAAGGTGTTCTGCACGCAGACGGCGTTCCAGGTCGCCAGCGACGCCGTGCAGCTCCACGGCGGCTACGGCCTGGCCAAGGGGATGCTCGTCGAGAAGCTGTTCCGGGACGCCCGCGCCTCCATGATTGAGGACGGCACCAATGAGGTCCTGTCGCTGGCGGGAGCGCGTCGGGTCATCGACCAGTACTGAGTCGCGACGATCGACAAGACAGCGGTGTGGGGGAAGTCCCCACACAAGAGTCGCTGTGTGCCCGACTGACGGCTCGCTGTGGAAAGGCTTAACTCTGAGTAGACACCTAGTATAGTGTTTGGAGCTGTTGATGTTTACGTCGAGTCTAGACATAGAGGGGCTCATGGCCCTGGTCTCGGGAAAGGACCCCGTCTGCGGCATCGAGGTGCAGGCCGACAAGGCAGCCGGCGCCACCATCTACGAGGGCAAGACCTACTACTTCTGCGCCCCAGCCTGCAAGGCAGCGTTTGACGCCGACCCTGCGAAGTACGTAAGCAAGGGCTAACTCCCTCGCCGCGGTCCGCCTGGAGCCGGCGCGGAGTCTTCACAGCGCCCGCGGCGGTGCTATATTGTCAACTGTAAGCCCGCAAGACGGAAGGAGTCAGCCATTGTCTGGTCGCCGTCAGAGCTCCCGCCCGAGACCCGCCGTGACAGACAGGCCCTCGCACGACGATCTGCTGGATAGTTTCGCCACCTATGTCTCTCCCCAGAAGGTCTCCGCCTACCGCCTGGTCGGCTGGGACTTCGTCCCCGGCCGCCGCGAGGGGGTCCGCGTCTGGGACTGGGACGAGAAACGCTCATGGATCGACTGTCGCGCTGCGGGCGGCGTGTTCAACCTGGGACACCGGCCCCCGGCGATCATCGAGGCGCTGAAGCGGGGCCTTGAGGAGACTGATGTGGGCGACCACATGCTGGCCAGCGGCTATCGCGCCCGCCTGGCCCAACGCCTGGCCGAGCTGACGCCCGGCGACCTCCAGTACACGACTTTCGGCGCCAGCGGCGGAGAGGCGATCGACTTCGCCCTCAAGCTGGCCCGCGGCTATACCGGCCGCAGCCGTGTCATCTCCGCCGTCAAGGGTTATCACGGACACACCGGGCTGGCCCTGGCCGCCACGGACGACTACGGCGGACGGTTTGGGCCGCTGGCGCCCGGTTTCCAGCGCGTCCCCTTCGGCGACTTGGACGCCCTGGCGACCGCCTTGGATGACGATGTCGCGGCGGTCATCATGGAGACGATCCCCGCCACCGCCGGCTTCACGATTCCGCCCGACGACTGGTACCCGCGCATCCGACAGCTGTGTGACGAGAGGGCCATCATCCTCATCCTGGACGGCCATGCTGGACATTATCACCGGCCCCGGCTTCCTGGAACACGTCCGGAAGATGGGCGATCGATTCGCAGCCGGCATCGCCTCGCTCAAGGAGAAGTATCCGGCGGTCCTCAAGGGCTGGAACCAGCGCGGCCTGATGATGGGGCTTATCTTCGCCAACGCCGACTGCGGCCCCCGCATGAGCCGCGCCCTGGCCAAGCGGGGCGTCATCGCCGTCTTCTCCGGCTTCAACCGCCACATCCTTCAGCTG
>JBGPMY010000102.1:0-6716 GCA_041487235.1 Dehalococcoidia bacterium | reverse complement strand
GCCGGCATCAACTAAAACAACGTCTGGGCGGCGCTGGGCGTGCCCGTCAACGTCATCAAGGCGCGGGAGCGCGAGGGCGACACGACCGGCTTCCACATCGGCGGCAGCGACGCCTCCGGCATCGTCTACGCCGCCGGCAGCGACGTCAAGAACGTGAAGGTGGGCGATCGCGTCGTCATCCACTGCGGGATGTGGGACGAGAGCGACTCGTTCGTGAAGGCCGGCAACGACCCCACGTTCAGCAGCACGTTCAGGATCTGGGGCTACGAGTCCAACTGGGGCAGCTTCGCGCAGTTCACCAAAGTGCAGGCGCACCAGTGCCTGCCCAAGGCGCCGCAGCTGACCTGGGAGCAGGCGGCCGCGCCGACGCTGGTGGGGGCGACGGCCTATCGCATGCTGCGGGCCTGGCCGCCGCACACGGTGGACAAGGGCGATGTGGTCCTGATCTGGGGCGGCTCCGGCGGCCTGGGCTCCATGGCCATCCAGATCGTGCGCGAGTTCGGCGGCATACCCGTCGCCGTCGTCTCCAGTCAGGACAAGTTCGACTTCTGCGTGAAGCTGGGCGCCAGAGGCTGCATTAACCGCAAGGAGTTCGACCACTGGGGGATGCTGCCCCACTGGACGGACACCGAGGCGTTTGGCAGGTGGACGCAGGGCGCGCGGGCGTTCGGCGCCAAGATGTGGGAGATCATCGGCGAGCGTCGCAACCCGCGCATCGTCTTCGAGCACCCGGGCGAGGACACGATCCCGACCTCGATCTTCGTCTGCGACACGGGCGGCATGGTGGTCATCTGCGCCGGCACCAGCGGCTACAACGCCGTCGTCGACCTGCGATACCTGTGGATGCGGCAGAAGCGGTTCCAGGGATCGCACTTCGCCAACGACGAGCAGGCGGCCGCCTTCAACCAGATGGTTATCGACGGCAAGATCGACCCCTGCCTGGGCGAGACGTACACGTTCGATCAGATCGGCCTCTGCCACCAGCTGATGTCCCAGGGGAAGCAGCCGCTGGGGGTGATGGCGGCGCTGGTCAGCGCGTCACGCCCGGGGATGCGGGACCTGTAGTGTGCGGATCGCCGCGCCCCGCAGCCCCGTGAATTGGCCACAGATTAACGCAGATTGAGGTAGAAGCCCCACCACCCCCCAGGGCCGGGCTCGTCAACGGATAACGAACGGATTAACGGATCGCGGCCCAGCGGTCGGGACTCCGCGAGTCATAACGAACGGCTCATCCGTTTATCCGTCGACAGACGTGCGGGGGGCGGGGCCAATCAGTGACCCATCTGTGTTAATCTGTGGCCGAAACAAAGCAGGAGGTCGCCATGGACTACCGGTTCACGCAGGAAGAAGAATCGTTCCGGCAGGAGGTGCGCACGTTCCTGCGCGCCGAGATCCCCGCCGACTGGGACTACGACCCGTTCGAGCTGCGCGATGAGACGTGGGAGTTCGCACGGGGGTTCACCCGGAAGCTGGCGGCGAAAGGCTGGGTGGCCCCGGCCTGGCCGGTGGAGTACGGCGGCCTAGGCCTGGGGTTCATGAAGCAGGTGGTGCTCTCGGAGGAGCTGGCGTACCACCGGGCGCCCAACACGGCGCTCATCGGCGTGACGTACGCCGGCCCCACGGTCATCGTCTACGGCAACGACGAGCAGAAGAAGCAGTTCCTGCCCGGCATCACCTCCGGCGAGATCGTCTGGTGCCAGGGCTACTCGGAGCCGAACGCCGGGTCGGACCTCGCGTCGCTGCAGACGCGGGCGGTCAAGGACGGCGACGACTACGTGATCAACGGCACCAAGATCTGGTCGTCCAACGCCCACAAGGCCAACTGGTGCTTCTTCCTGGCGCGCACGGACCCGGAGGCGCCCAAGCACAAGGGGATCAGCTACTTCATCTGCCCCATGGACCCGCCCGGCATCTGCGTGCGGCCGCTGGTCAACATGGCGGACGCGCACGTGGTCATCGAGATCGTGTTCGACAATGTGCGGGTGCCGCTGAAGTACATGGTGGGCGAGGAGAACCGGGGCTGGTACATCGGCATGACGACGCTGGACTTCGAGCGCTCCAACATCACGTCGGCGGCGCTGTACGGGCGCACGCTGGAGCAGTTGACGGAGTATGTGAAGGAACAAGGAACAAGGAACAAGGAACAAGGGCCCCACGCCTCCCCTAACGGCGACGGCGATCGCGTGCGGCTGGCGCTGGCGGACCTGGCGGTGGAGAACCAGGTGGGGCGCTACCTCTCCTACCGCGTGGCGTCGATGCAGTCGCGGGGGCAGATCCCCAACTACGAGTCGTCGGCCGCCAAGGTCTACCACTCGGAGTACGGTCAGCGGCTGGCGCGCACGGGGCTGAGCATCATGGGGCTGCACGGGCAGCTGCGCGAGGGCTCCAAGCACGCGCGGCTGCGGGGCCGCTTCGCGCGCACGTACGTCACGTCCATCGGCGGGACGATCGCGGCGGGCACGTCGGAGATCATGCGAGGGATCATCGCCAACCGCGGGCTGGGCCTGCCGCGGGGGTAAGGGGCTTCGCGCGAGACAAGCCACACTCGGGATATTGGGGGATTAGGTGGGGCGTACGGGCGCAGCATAGATATCATCGGCGGGCGCGGCACCCTGGTTGACGCTCAACGGCATGGCTAGGAGCTGCGATGTCGCTTGCTGCTGCGCCGCCACATCACCGCCCGAATGTTCGCCGGGTTGTTCGGATCGTCCGCCCATTTCGCCGGATTATCGCGAACGTACTGACGGATGCGGTTCAGTTCATCCTCATCGCGGACGACCCGTTCGTAGTAGTTGCGCTGCCAGAAGGGCGCGCCGGGTGTGGCCCGGATACGGTTGACCCGCTTCGTCGTTATCGACTTGAACGAGCGGACGATGGCGGCGAGCGAGCCCGGCAATACGCGGGGTACTGGGGGTTGGGCGGGGCGTAGGGGCGCAGCGTACAGATCATCGGCGTGTTCGGGATGCCGGTTGCCGCGAAAGGGGGTGGCTGGGAGCCGCGATGTCGCGCGGCGCTGCGCCCCTACGGCGCTGGCCGCCGTAATCCATATGATCCCGTGCACATGGTTGGGCATTACCACGAACTCACCGTCGGCCAACCCGCAGGTGGGCTTCGTGGTCCACCGCCAGACCTTTTCGACCATGGCTGCAAGCCCGGCGTCGTCGAAAATGCACGCCCTCTCGTGCGTGCATATCGTCACGAAGTACGCTCCGGCTTGCCGGTAATCACACGCGGGCAGTCGGATCGACCGCCGGTGGTGGGCGTGGGGGTTGTACGTCATCGCCGGGCGCGATGATAGCGGCAGAGGACCGCAACTGTAAGGCGCGACTGGCACGGGGCGGCGTTTTCTCTTGGCAGCGCACAGCGCGGCGTATAATGGCCACATCTTGACGGCGAATCGCCGAAGGGGAGTGTTCGACTTGTCAGAGATAGTCCGTCGCGCAGGCGGGAGCCGGCATCGCGGCGTTGGCCGGTTGCTTCCGGCGTTCGGGGTTGCCGCCGCCCTGGGGCTAGCAACGCTCGCCCTGGTCATCGCCCTCGCGCCATCGCCGGGGGCCGGGCCCGCGCGGGCCGCTGGGCCGGCCTGTAACCCGGCCCGCACCCACGCTGCCGGCAGCACGACCGAGACGATCGTTTCCAGCGCCCAGACGAGAGAATACATCCTGCACGTTCCGCCGTCGTACGGTGGCTCGGACGCGATGCCGCTGGTCTTCCACTTCCACGGGCTGACGATGACCGACTCACTGCTGGTCTCTTACACCGGGCTCAACGACAAGGCCGACGCCGCTGGCTTTATCGCCGTGACCCCGCAAGGGCTGCCACTGCCGCCATTCGGGTCCCCGGGCTGGAACGCAACACTCAATCCGGCAGCGGCGGACGACGTTACCTTCGTAGCGGACATGCTGGATTACCTGGAGGGGCAACTGTGCATCGATCCGGCGCGCGTGTACTCTACCGGCTACTCGTCCGGGGCACTGATGTCGGTGCGCCTCGCTTGCAGCCTCCCTGGCCGGATCGCCGCCATCGCTCCTATAGATGGGGCGTACTTTCCGCCTTTCCTTACGTCCCTTACGGAAACCTGTCCAGGCGTTCGGCCGGTGCCCGTAGTCGCCTTCCACGGGACCGCTGACGTGGTCATCCCGATAAACGGTGGAACTAGCTCGCTTGGGTTCTCCGGGCTGCGGTCCATTGAGGGCGAAGTGATGCCTGACTGGGCGAACCACAACGGTTGCAGCGGATCGCCGCAACCATCGCCGGCGGCGCCCGGGGTCCGTCTATCGGCCTATGGTGGATGCACGAATGATGCGACGGCGGAGATATACGTGGTGGAAGATGCCGACGGCAACGGTCCCGGCACCGACGGCGGCGGGCACCAGTGGCCAGGCTCTGCGTTCGACTTCGCTTCGCCATCGCTTGGCGC
This sequence comes from Dehalococcoidia bacterium, assembly GCA_041487235.1. Lineage (GTDB taxonomy): Bacteria > Chloroflexota > Dehalococcoidia > SM23-28-2 > RBG-16-64-32 > JBGPMY01. Next base: position 2,296 of record JBGPMY010000102.1, on the reverse strand, counting down.
GAACACCCATGAGATCAGCGCCAACGACCTGATGTGGGACTTCTTCGTGGCCCACCCGCTGTGCACCGATGGGGACGGCGATATCGTGTGTGATACGTTCGACAACTGCCCCACGTTACCCAACGTCAGCCAGGCTGACGGCGATGCGGACGGCCTGGGCAATGTCTGCGATAACTGTCCCGCGTGGCCAAACGCGGCTCAGAACCTGCCGCCGTGGTTCGTGCCGCCGGCGGACGACGATTGCGACGGGTTCAGCGCGGCCGCCGAGGCAGCGATCGGCACGCAGCCGCTCGGCGCCTGCGGGGTCAACACCTGGCCGCCGGACTTCGATGACAGTCACGAGGTCGACATCTCAGATGTGCTGGCGCTGAAGCCAGGTTTCGGCGGGACGGTACCGCCGGTGTCGCCCCGCTACGACATCTTCCCCGACGGCACCATCGATATCAGCGACGTGCTGGCGCTGAAGCCGTTCTTCGGCGCGGTCTGCGCGTAGGGACGTGCCGGAGGCGCGAGAGACAGGCAACAGGGGACAGGAGACAGGTTGGGGATGCCTCGTGTCGCATGTCTCATGTCCCATGTCTCATGTGTCATGTCTCATGTCTCCTTCCGTTGACGGCCCAGCAGCCGCGACATACAATCGTTCGCGAGGTACCCCATGCGTAAAGACCTGGTCGAGATTCTGGCCTGTCCAGTGTGCAAGAGCCCGCTGGAGCTGACGGTCGAGGAGGAGAGCGGCGACGAGGTGATCCGCGGCTACCTCACCTGCGCCAAGTGTAAGGAGCGCTACCCAATCGAAGACCGGATCCCCAATCTGCTGCCGCCGGAGCTTCGCAAAAGCGGCGGCCACGCGCACTAGAACCGCGATGGAGAGCTCGCAGCGGACCGGCTTGATCATCATGATCGCCTCCGCGTTGGCGCTGGTGATCTTCCTCTGGGCCGTCCTGCGTCGCAGCTACATGGCGATCGCGCTGCCGGTCATGAGCGCCTTCGCCGTCGTCGGCGCCCTCGCCTTCTGGATTGGGTGGACGATGTTCACGGCGGAGGAGGAAGAGCTGGAGGAGCTGGGCGAGGAGCCATCGGAGGCGACAGCGGCGGAGTAGGCCCTCACCCCCGGCCCCTCTCCCGTGCGCGGGAGAGGGGTGACCTGTGGTCGGGGTGAGGGCCGAAGGCTACGAAGTCCTTCGACGGGCTCAGGACGAACGGATCGACTCCTACAGCCGCACGGGCTGGTCTGATCCCGCAACGCCGTCCCAGCCCAGACCAGCGATCCGCTTGACCCCAGCGGCGTCCACCGCCTTCGCCAGCTCCGCCGCCGTCTTCCCCAGCAGCGGATGCTGGGCGTCCGGCGCGATCTCCGCCAGCGGCAGTAACACGAACGCCCTCTCCGCCAGGCGAGGATGAGGGATGACCAGCGTCTCCTCCTCAACCACACGCTCCTCGTACAGGAGGATGTCCAGATCGATCGGCCGTGGCCCCCAGCGCGGCCCTCCCGGCCTGCGACCTATCTCTTCCTCCAGGCTCTTCAGGAAGCGCAGCAGTGGGCGCGGCTCCAGCCCCGTCTCGATGCGGCAGGCGGCGTTGTAGTACGACGGCCCTTCGACTCCGCTCAGGACAGGCCCTTCGACTCCGTTCCCTCCAGAGACCTGCCTATCGGCAAGCAGGCGGGCAGGCAGGACAGGCTGCGGCGGCCCCTGCGGCTCGCTCTCATACAGCGAGGAGACGGCTTCCACGCGTGCCATGCGAGCTATGCCCCGCAGCGCCATGCGCAGGTTCGCCTCTCGGTTGCCGATGTTAGCGCCCAGCGCCACGTACACCGTGGCCATCAGCGTTTACGATCCGAGATGGCGAAGGTGAAGCGCCCCTTGGCGATCAACTCGCCGTCCCTCCTTCGGCGCGCCTCGGCCTCGCCGAAGGCGACGGTGCGTCCCAGCTTCAGCACGCGCCCTTCGACGACGATCTCGTCGCCGGGGCGCGCCGCGGCCAGGAAACTGGCGTTCATCTCGATCGTGGCGTGCGCGCGATCCCGAACCTCGTCGCCGCGCAGCCTGCCCAGCGCCGCCCCCATGGCGGAGTCCATCATCGTCGTCACCACGCCGCCGTGCATGACGCCGTGGGGGTTGGTGTGCTTCGGTTCCAGGATGAGCGATAGACGCGAGTAGCCGTCCGAGATCTCCTCCAGCGCCGCGCCGATGAACGCCGTGAATGGGCTGCGGTGAGTCCGCTCCTCTGTCATGGCTGCCCTCGCCGCAGGATGGTGAAGGTGAAGCGCCCCTTGGCGATCAGCTCGCCATCGCCG
>JBGPMY010000101.1:0-6717 GCA_041487235.1 Dehalococcoidia bacterium | reverse complement strand
TGCGCCGCCACCGCCACCTGCAGCGCCTGCGGGTCCGCCAGCCCCACGTCCTCCGAGGCCAGGATCACCAGCCGCCGCGCCACGAACAGCGGGTCTTCGCCGCCCTCCAGCATGCGCGCCAGCCAGTACAGCGCGGCGTCGGGGTCGCTGCCGCGCAATGACTTGATGAAGGCGGAGACGATGTCGAAGTGCCAGTCGCCGGCCCTGTCATAGAGGGCCGCCCGATGCTGCAACGCCTCCTCGATCTCCGCCAGCCCGACGCTGCGAACGCCCTCCGCGTCCGGGCGAGCCGTCTGCGCCGCCAGCTCCAGGGCGTTGAGGGCGATGCGGGCGTCGCCGCCGACGACTCCGGCCAGGGCGGCCAGCGTTTCGTCCGCGACTTCGATGCGCTCGTAACGAAGTCCTTCGACAGGCTCAGGACGAGCGGGAAGGCTGGCGGCCGGGCCGCGCTCCTGGTCGGCGAGGGCGCTGCGCAGGATGCCCTCGATCTGCTCAGGTGTCAGCGGGTTGAGCTTGAAGACGCGGGAACGCGACAGCAGCGGCGAGATCACCTCGAACGACGGGTTCTCGGTGGTGGCGCCGATGAGGGTGATCGTTCCGTCCTCGACATAAGGGAGGACGACGTCCTGCTGCGCCTTGTTGAAGCGATGTATCTCGTCGATGAACAGGATCGTGCGTTGCTCCTGCTCGCCCAGCCTCTCGGCGGCCTCGGCCACGATGCGGCGCAGGTCGGCGACGCCGGAGGCGACGGCCGAGATGGGCTCGAAGTGGGAGCGGGTCATGGAGGCGATGATGCGGGCCAGGGTGGTCTTGCCGGAGCCAGGCGGCCCCCACAGCACCATCGACGGCAGCCGGTCCTCCTCGATGGCCCGTCGCAGGGCGCGGCCTGGCCCCACCAGGTGCTCCTGGCCCACGAACTCTTCCAGCGTGCGAGGACGCATGCGGGCCGCCAGCGGCGCGTGTTTCTCAGCGCGGGCCTTAGCCGCCTGCGCGAACATGTTGAGGGGGCCTGCGCGGCCTTTGCGCGGCATCTTGCGGCCATTATCGCATATCTGTTCGAGGATGGAAGGCCGCGGAGGAGAGACGATTACCGCCGGCTGAGGCCGGCGGCTTGGGTGGAGGCGTCGCGAGTCCTGAAACGGCAGCGGGCCGTACTTGTTATTAGATACGGGGTCCGCCGCGCTAGAACAGGACCGAGGGTAGGGAGATGAGGTCGAGCCACATACGCCCCGGGGCCCCATCTATCTCCGTCGCGATGCCTCCATTCGGCGCTGTCCAGGGGCCGTCTTTCTCGGCCGAGAGAACGCCCAACGGCCATAGCCCCTGGCTCAACGACGAGTCGCTGCTCAGGCTCGCCATGTGGTGGGTAAAGGAGACGCGGCAGGATGGCGCGGATTTCGTGACCGAGGTGGCGCGGGCCTTCTACTCGCTGAAACGCGACCTGCGCTAGCCGTCGATCGTCGTGTGGCGCAGGGCCAGCGCTGCTGGCAGCTTGCGCTCGTCCTGGAGCCAGGCGCGCAGGACGGGTAGCGCGCGTTCCGGATCGCGCTTCACCAGGTTGCGGGCGGCGGAGGAGATGGCCATCCAGACCAGCCGCCGCCGGTCGCGCGCCAGGTCGGAGAGGATTTCCAGAGCCGCGCCGACGTGCTTCCGTGCCTCGGCGGCGACGAACACCATGGCCGCATTCCAGCGCACCATCTCATCGTCGGAGCGCGCCCACTCGCGAACGCGGGCCAGCGTCTCTTGCGGGTACTTGCGGAGGAGCGCCCCGCCCACGGCGAAGGGCCCCAGGTTGCGTCGCACCTCTTCCGCCCGGTCAGCGACCAGCGGTTCGATGAGGCGAAACAGCGGCTCACAGCGCTCCGGATGTCGCTTGTCGGCGGCGCCCATGACGGCGATGGCGACCGCGCGGCGCACGAACTGGGAGGGATGCGAGACCCAGCTCTCGAGGACGGGATACAGCTCGTCGAAGTGGGCGGCCAGCAGCTCGCCGGCGGCGCTGCCAGCCCACTCGCGCACCTCCCAGTTGGCGTCGTCGGCGAGGCGGAGGAGCAGGGCTTGCGCCTCGTCCGGATGGAGCGGGTAGCTGCGGGGAATGAGGACGGCGGCCATCTCTTTGGCAGTTGGTCCGGGCTGTCCGGCCAGCCAGCGCGTCCAGCGAACCAGGTCGTCGGGGCGATCGTCTAAAGCCCTGAACAGCGCCCTGGCGGCGGCGCGTTTGTCGGCGGCGTTGGGCGTCCCGGCGTGCGCCGTCGCACGTGCCTCCAGTGTCGCCAGGGCGCGCGTGTGATCTCCCTCGCCGACGGCCGTGGAGAAGTCGGCCAGCCAATCGTTGGGGTCAGCGGTTGTGACCTTCATCACACTTGGGCGCTGCAGTTCCCCTTATAATACCCACGTCAGCGAGTCCGTTCATCCGGGAGCTGAGGTTTGCCCCAAGCGCAAGAGCTGCAAAAGATAGCCGAAGGGCGAGAGGCGGAGATGTTCGCCTGGGAAGACGGCGCCATCCTGCGACTGCTGAGAGACCCCGGGGCGCAACAGCGCAACGAACTGCAAGCGGCGGCTATTCAGGCCGCCGGCGCCTGCGGCGTACGCGTGCCGGCTGTCTACGGCGCGACGACAGTGATGGGCCGGCCGGGCCTGATCATGGAGCGGATCGATGGAGTCGATCTGCTGACCCTCATCGGCAGGCGTCCGTGGACGGTGTTCCGGGCCGCCCGTGTCTCTGGGCGGCTCCACGCACAACTGCACGGGGTGATAGCCCCGGACATAATCCCACCTGTGCGGCCCCTCCTCGGGCGGCATATCGAGTCCTGCGGCAGCCTGCCCGAACCGCTGGCTCGATTCGCCCTGGATGTCCTGGAGACGCTGCCGGACGGCGATCGAGTGTGTCACGGCGATTTCCACCCGGGCAACATCATGATGGATGGGGAAACTCCCGTATTGATCGACTGGACGAACGTCACCCGGGGCGATCCGATGGCAGACGTCGCCCGCACTCACCTGCTGCTAGGCCTCGGCGAGCCACCGCCCGGCACGCCCGCGGCGCTGCGGGTGATGGCGCTGGTTGGACGTGCCATCCTCATATCGCTGTATTTGCGCTCGTACCGCCGGCAGCGCCTTCTGGACATGGCTGTCATAAGGCAGTGGAAGGTACCGATAGCCGCCGCCCGGTTCGCCGACGGCATCCAGGAGGAAACGCCGCGGCTCATCCAGTTCCTGGAGAAGGCACGCTCTTCAGCTTAGCTCCAGGTGCATGTACAGCGTACGACCCAAGCTGGCCATTCAGGACGCGGGCAAATTAGTGTTGAAGATATCGGCCACGGCCTTCCACGAACCGTCCGCCTGCCGGCGATACACGACCACGTACTTGCCTTTGTCTTCGATGCGGTCTGCGCCTGCGGGATGGAGAGTCATCCTGTATTTGCCGACGCCGTAGGCGAGATCGCCGGAGCCACTGATGTCAGTGGTTTCCAGCGTGATCTCCGCCAGTCCGGCGTCGATCATGCCTTGTATGAACGGTCGGATCTGGGCCTTGCCGACGACCGGCTGCTGGTTGGGTGGAAGGACCACAGCGTCCTCAGCGTAGAACGCATCTACAAGCCGGCGCGCGTCTTTGGCGACAGCGTTCCGGATAAACTCATCGTCGAGCGCTCGAATGGCGCTGGCGAGGTCCGTCTGGACAGTGGTCATGGCGGCGTCTCCTTTCTGGGCTGAACCCAGAGCACCTCTGGCATCCGGGTCGGGAGCACCACGAGTATACACCTGACCGACAACTGGTCAAGATGTCACCTATCAGCGCTCCCCCGTCTTTCCCCACTTATCCCAGTAGGTCACCTTCTCCACTGGGAGCCGTGAGGCCATCCCAAACTTCCCTCGCGGCCAGCCGACAGGGATGAGCGCCATCGTCTCCACGTCATCGGGGATGCCCAGTAGTTGCTTGACTTCGGCCTCATGGCTGCGATGGAGAGTGGTGAGCGTGGTGCCCAGGCCTAGGGCCCGCGCGGCCAGCATCAGGTTCTGGACGGCGGGGTAGATCGATGCGCCGGCTGGGGAGACAGGTGCGACGCCCGATTGGTTCACGGTGGCGATTATGAAGACGGGCACCTCCGCCAGGTGGTTGGCCAGGTGGTCCGCCGAGGCGAAGGTCTTGGCGGTCGCTGGGCTGGACATCGCCGCCTGCCGGATGGGGCCGTAAGACTTATTCCAGCCGTCCAGGTACCACTCGCCGATCTTCTTCTTCGTCTCCGCGTCGCGGATGACGATGAAGTTCCAGGGCTGGCGGTTGCCGCCGCTGGGCGCCCGAATAGCAGCTTCCAGCAGCTTCCAGATCAGCTCATCGGAGACAGGGTCCGGCTTGAGGCGTCGCATCGCCCTCTGGGTGTTGATCGCTTCGAAGATGTCCAAGGCGGAACCTCCTGCTTGGCCACAGATTGACACAGATGGAACACAGATTAGCACAAGGAAAGGGTCGTGGGTCAGGGGTCGGGGCCAGAGGGCCAGAGGGCCAGAGGGTCAGCGGATCAGCGGAGCCAGCGAACCAGCAAGACGTTGATGTTCATCTGTGGTCGCGCAGGAAGCCCAACAGGGCCGCGTTGAAAGCCCCCGGCTGCTCCAGCGGCGGCAAGTGCCCGCAGTCCGGCATCACCAGCTGGCGGGCGCTCGGCAGATTCGTGGCCAGCAGATCGGCGATGAGGCGGAAGTCAGGCAGGTCCTGATCGCCCACCATCACCAGCGCGGGCGTCGCGATCTCCGACAGGCGGTCTGAGATGGCCGGCTGAGAGTAGCCCGATGGCGAGGCGCCTTCGCGGTAGTCCGCCGCCTGGAACCCCAGCACGATCTCCCGCACGAGGGCGAAGCGCTCGGGGTAGCGCCGCACGCCGTCGAACAGCGGATGTGTCAGCCACAGCCGATCGAAGGCGGTCTGCACGCCCTCGCTTCGCACCGCGTCCCGCAGCTCCTCGATACCGCGGCTGAACTCCTCGCTGTAGGTGAAGCCTGGGAGCGTTGAATCGACGAGGGAGAGAGAGAGGGCGCGGCCCGGATGGTCCAGGGCGAACTGGAGGGCTATGCCGCCACCCATGGACAGGCCGACGACATGGGCGGCGTCGACGCTGAGGCTCTCCGTGGCCGGGCGCTCGACGTTGACGCGGTCCAGGAGATCGCTGAGGTCGGCGGAGTAGTTCTCCCAAATGTAGCCGCTCGGCGGGATCAGCGAGCGGCCGTGACCACGCACATCGTAGCGAACGACGCGAAACCCGGCTTCGACCAGCGGGCCCACCTGGTACTGCCACATGCGTAGGTCCAGCGAGTAGCCGTGGACGAGGACCACGGCGGGACCGTCGCCGCTGTCCTCGTAGAAGGTGACGATGCCGTTGGTGTAAGCGTGAGGCATGAATCTGGTGCTACCCCAGCTTGAAAGCTGGGGCATTCCATGCCGCACCTTTGCAAGGTGCGGTGGCGTCTAAGTTCCCAACCTCTAACTTCCGGCGAATCTGGAATCTACACATGTCAGCGTTCAACGAGCAAGTCTTGGACAGCGACCGCCGGTCTCGCGGCAAGTCCGGCTCCCGCTCGCGGGTATCCCAGGAGCACGAGGAAGGCCGGCGCCCAGTCCGGCGGCAGGTCGAGCGCTGCGCGGACGGCGTCCTGACAGAATAAGGGCGCGCCCTTCAGGTAGCCGGCGAGGCCCCGCTCGCCGGCGGCGAGGAGCAGGTTCTGGAGGGCGGCGCCCAGGCTCTGGACGAACATATCGCGTTCGGCCACGCGGCGCCGCGAGTCCGGCCACACTCGAGCCTTGTCCAGGCAGAGGCACGCCAGCAGGAGGACGGGCGCTTCCATCAGCTGCGAGCGCGAGCGGGCAAGAAGAGCGGCGATCTGATGTACCGAGCGCTCCTCCCGCTCCAGGTCAACGCGCCAGGCGTCGGCCATGGCGTCTGCCAACGTCTCGCGCGCTTCGGCGGAGGCGATGTGGACGAACCGCCAGGGCCGCGAGTGGTGCGGCGCGGGGGCGGCGCAGGCCAGGGCGATGAGCTCCCTCACGATCCTGTCCTCTACAGGCCGAGCCACGAAGTGACGCACCGAGCGACGAGAGGCGATCGCGGTCGCGACCGGCTCAGCTTCCGGGCGCATGCTGCGCCCCCACGGGTTCCAGGCGGCGGGCGATCTGCAGCTGCGCCAGCAGCCGGTGCGTCGCCGTCTCGGCGGGATGCGAGATGAGGTCCCGAAGATCGTCAGGCTCGTCGATGTCCCGGGCCAGGGAGGCGATCCGCAAGACACGGGTGGAGACGCTACGGGCGGCTGCCTCGCGCTTGTGGGCCTGGAAGGAGAGCGGCCCGAAGCGAAAGGGGATGGCGTCCGGCGGGCGCAGCGCCAGGGCGCTGGTACCCCTGGCCGAGGACGGGCAGATGACGGCTCCCCGGCCGTTTGGCAGTGCGTGAAGGACAGATATGATCTCAGCGGGGGTAACGGCGGGAACATCGGCAAGGACGACCAGCAGGACATCGAGGCCACGAGGCGACATAACGCTGAGGCCGTGAGCGAGCGCCTGGTTGATGCCGCGCAGCGACGGAGGCTCCCGAATCGCTTCGGCGTCGAGAACGACGGCGCGAGACAGCACGTCCGCGTCCGGGCTGACGACGCCGATGAGGTCGATGTCCGGAACCGCCTGGAGCGCCTTGAGGACGTCCTCCAGCATCGCCAGGGCCAGGCATCGTCGCT
>JBGPMY010000100.1:0-6756 GCA_041487235.1 Dehalococcoidia bacterium | reverse complement strand
TCTCTTGCGCCCACTCGCGCGCGGTCGACATGAGCGCGTCCGTTTCGACGACCTTGTTCACGAGCCCAAGCTCCAACGACTCCTGCGCGCTTAGCACCTGACCGCGGAAGCAGACCTCGGCGGCTTTCGCCCAGCCGAGCAGTCGCGGCAACAGCCACGTACCGCCGCTCTCGGGCAGGACGCCGCGCTTCGCGAAGACGGCGGCCAGCTTGCCTTCGGTCGAGGCGATGCGGATATCGCAGCCGAGCGCCAGGTCCATCCCGTAGCCGGCGGCCGCGCCGTTGAGGGCGCAGATCACGGGCTTGTCCGTGGTGTGCAGGACGATGGGTGGGCTGGACGCCAGGTCGAAGCGGGCCGTGGCGAGGTCGCTGGCGCCGTTGGCGCCAATGCCCGTGCCGGCGGTCAGGTCCTTGAGGTCTAGCCCCGCGCAAAAGCCGCGCCCGGCGCCCGTGAGGATGACGACGCGCACCGCCCGGTCGGCGTCGGCGTCACGGAGGGCGCGGCTCAGCGATGTGAGCATGGGCCCGCTGATGGCGTTGAGACGATCGGGCCGGTTGAGGGTGATGGTGGCGACGTTGGCTTCGACTTCGTACAAGAGGTCGTCGTATTGGGGCATCAGGCACCTCCGGAAGCTCTAGTGCGGAACGCCACTAAGGTTACAGGAGACGGTTCGAACCGGCAAACACGCGAACTCGCTCGGTACATACCGCTACGACGTCACCTCCGACAAGAGCGGCAAGACATCACCGCTGCCTCAGTCGTACTGGATCAGCGAAACGATCTTGTAGTCACCCAGTCGCTCACGCCCGCCCAGGAAGCCCAGCTCCACCAGGAAGGCGAAGCTGTGCACGCGCGCGCCCAGCAGCTCCACGAGCTTGGCGGTGGCCATGGCGGTGCCGCCCGTGGCCAGCAGGTCGTCCACGATGACGACATCGTCGCCGCGACGGAGTGCGTCTCGGTGGATGTCCAGCTGGCCGCTGCCGTACTCCAGCGCGTACTCCACGCTCATGCGCTCGGCCGGCAGCTTTCCTTCCTTGCGCACGGGCACCAGCCCCAGCCCTAGGTTGTAGGCCAGCGGCGCCCCGAACAGGAACCCCCTGGACTCGATGGAGACGACGGCGTCCAAGCTCGCCGTGCGGAACTCCTCCGTGAGCCGGTCCACGGCCCACTTTAGCGCCTCCGCGTTGCCTAGCAGGGGAGTGATATCGCGGAAGAGGACGCCGGGCTGAGGGAAATCGGGAACGTCGCGGATGTATCGCTTCAAGTCCATAGCTGGAAACGAGTAGAGTATAGCAAGATAGGGACAGGGAACAAGGAACATGGAACACGGAAACCGCCCACGCTGTCGTTGCGGTGAAAATGGGGTCGTCACCCCCCTCCGGCGGCTGCTCACACCCCCTCCCACTGTCATTCTGAGCGCCGACCAAGCCGGCTCGACGGCAAGGCGCATCTTCGCGAAGGAATCTGGGGAGGGGCAAACGCCCGCAACGGGGTTAACCAGCACAGTGGAGCAAGCATTTTCATACTTGGTGGTGCTGGCGGAAACCAGCATGTACGATTCTGTGTGACCCCGAACGTGACCGCGTATGGCGGACGACATATCCGAGCGAAGCCTGTCCTGAGCGTAGCCGAAGGGCCTGTCCTGAGCGTAGCCGAAGGGAACTCTCCGGGTTCGTGTGTTAGCCTACAATTCGTGCTTCGGAAGCACGTGACGCAGCCCCATAGGAGCCAAGCACCATGCCGGACCGAGATCAGCTGAAGCAGCGTGCGATCGCCGACGTCGACGCGCGGCAGCGCGAGCTCATCGATCTCTCGCTGCGCATCCACGCGACACCTGAGATCGCCTTCCAGGAGGAGAAGTCCGCCGCGCTGCTCGCCGGTTACCTGGAGGCCAATGGCTTCACGTTGGAGCGGGGCATCTGCCAGATCCCGACGGCGTTCCGCGCGACCTTCGGCTCCGGCGAACCGAGGGTCGCCTTCGTCGCCGAGTACGACGCCCTGCCGGGTGTCGGCCACGGCTGCGGGCACAACATCATCGGCACGGCGTCCTCGGCCGCTGGGGTCGCGCTCAAGTCGCTGGTGGAGGAGACGGGTGGGACGGTGCTGGTGATCGGCACGCCCGCCGAGGAGGCGGCTGGGGGCAAGGTGTACATGGCCGCCCGCGGCGCCTTCCAGGACCTAGACTGCGCGATGATGGTGCACCCCGGCAACCGCAACACGGCGGTGGCCTACGCGCTGGCCTGCCTGGAGCTGGACGTGGAGTTCCAGGGCAAGGAGGCGCACGCGGCGGCGCGGCCGGAGGCGGGCCTCAACGCTCTGGACGCAATGGTCGCGGCTTTCGTTAACATCGGCCTGCTGCGGCAGCAGCTGCGGGACACGGCGCGCGTGCACGGCATCATCACGGACGGCGGTCAGGCGGTGAACGTCATACCGCACCACAGCGCGGCGAAGCTGCTCGTTCGCGCCGAGGAAGACGACTACATGGACCAGATCTTGAAGCAGAAGGTGCTGGCCTGCTTCCAGGGCGCGGCCGAGGCCACCGGCTGCAAGTTGACGTACCGCTGGGGCGAGGAGTCCCGCTATAAGACTATGCGCACTAACCTGGCCCTGGCGGAGGCGTACAAGGCCAACGTCGAATCGCTGGGGCGCACGGTGGTGAGCCCCGAGTCCAGCCGCTCCATGGGGTCGACGGACATGGGCAACGTCAGCCACATCGTCCCGGGCATCCATCCCAGCATCGCCATCGCGCCGCGTGAAGTGCCCATCCACACCGGGGAGTTCCGCGAGTTCGCAGCCAGCGAGAGCGGCCACCAGGGGCTGCTGGACTCCGCCAAGGCGCTGGCCATGACCGCCATCGACGTGCTAGTGAACGCGGAGCTGAGGCGCGCGATGTGGGACGAGTTCAGGGGCAGCGGTGCCAGCTGACCCCTTAATCGCCCTGGACGCCATGGGCGGCGACAACGCCCCCGACGAGATCGTCAAGGGCGCCGTGATGGGCGCTCGCGAGCTGGGCATCCGTGTCGCCCTCGTCGGGCGAACGGAAGTGATCGTCGCCGAGCTGGCAAAGCACGGATCGAAGCCGGAGACGCTCAGCGTCGCGCCGGCGACGCAGGTCATCGAGATGGATGAGCATCCGGCGCAGGCGGCGCGGCAGAAGAAGGACTCCTCCATCGTCGTCGGGCTGAAGCTGGTCAAGCAGGGACAGGCGGACGCCTTCGTCTCCGCCGGCAACACGGGCGCCGTTATGGCCGCCGCCATCATGTACCTGGGTCGCGTCCGGGGCATCGAGCGTCCGTCCTTGGCCGGGCTGATGGCACTGTCCGGCAGGCTCACCGTGTTCCTGGACGTGGGCGCCAACGCCGACTGCAAGCCGGTCTACCTGCTCCAGTTCGCGCAGATGGCGGCTGCTTACATGGAGCGCATCTGGAAGGTGCAGCGGCCTAGTGTCGCCCTCCTCAACATCGGCGAAGAGCAGGAGAAGGGCAGCGCCCTGGCCCAGGAATCGTACGCCCTGCTGAAGGCGAGCGGCCTCAACTTCACCGGCAACGTGGAGGGCCGCGACGTCCCGTTCGGCAAGACCGATATCATCGTGACGGACGGCTTTACCGGCAACGTAGTGGTCAAGACGATGGAGGGGATGGCGGACTACATCATGGATCAGGTGCGCGGCGCCATCAAGAGCCGGCCGTGGTACGCGGCGGCCGGGTTGATGTTGCTGCCGGCCTTCGCCGGGCTGCGCAAGAAGATCGATTACCGCGAATACGGCGCCGGGCCGCTGCTAGGAGTGAACGGGCTGGTGTTCATCGGCCACGGGCGGAGCGACGCCCGTGCCGTCTTCACCGCCCTCAGGGTGGCGCGCGGAGCGGTGCAGTCAGGGATGCTGGAAGCGATCCGCGAGACGGCGCCGGGGCGGGCGCCTTAGCGTCGCGGCCGTTCGGGCGGCCCTTCCAGCCATTCGGCCAGCAGGCGGGACAGCGGTTCCACCATCCGGTCCAGCTTGATGGATTCGGGGGCTAGCCGCGACTGCATGATGCTGCCTTCCACCACGGCGATCAGGACGGAGGCGATGAACTCCACGTCCATATCTGTGCGCACACGGCCAGCGTCGCGCCCGGCATTTAGCATCTCCACTGTGAAGCTGTGCCAGCGCCGGTACATGGCGGCCAGGCGTTGCCGCACCTTCTCGTTGCGTCCGGCATGAGCGGCGAACTCCATGAACATCGCCGCCCAGGCGCTGTCTTGGCGGCCCAGGCTGAAGATCGCTTCCAGGATCCTGCGTTCGTTCTCGGCGACGGACGCTGAGGGGTCGATCGCCTGGCGCAGCGCCTCCTGGTGGGCGGCGATGCGCTCCTCCAGCATCTCCCAGAAGAGGTCCTCTTTGCTCTCGAAGTGGACGTAGAAGGCGCCCTTGGAGAAGCCTGCCTCGCGCACGATCTCGTCCACGGTTGAACGCTCGTAGCCGTGGCGGGCGAATACGGAGAGGGCGGCGTCCAGGAGACGCTGCCGCGTCTCTTCGCGCCGCCGCTTCTTGGACGTGACTTCAGTGACCGCTGTCATATGTGGGACGGATTATACAGCCGCCCAGCGCGCCGGGGCTAGCGAGCTTCTTCCTGGGCCTGCGTTTGCCCGCCGAAGCGCAGCCAGACGCGAAGCGCTTCCTGCAGGTTGCGCAACGCCTCCTCTGGCGGCTGGTTGGAGACCAGGCAGCGCTCTATGTGCTGGTCGATGATCAGCAGCCCCACCTGGTCCAGGCTGCTGCGCGCGGCCATCAGTTGGGTTACTATGTCCTCGCACACGCGGTCCTCCGCCAGCATGCGGTGGATGCCCCGGATCTGGCCCTCGATGCGGCGCAGGCGGGCCAGGATCGCCTCTGTTTCGGGCGCCGCTGCTGACGGTTGGTCGCTCATTGACATACCCCTTGGGGGTATGCTAGCATGGGTTCACCCAGAGGTCAAGGGATCGTCCCGGCAGCCAGGAGGAGAGATGAGCAAGCCAGCAGATGTGACAGACAGCGAATGGGAGAAGGAAGTTCTCAACAGCACCGCACCCGTCCTGGTGGACTTCTGGGCGCCCTGGTGCGGGCCTTGCCGCATGGTGGCCCCCATCGTTGAGGAGCTGGCGGACGAATACGCGGGCAAGGTGCGCTTCTTCAAGCTGAATACAGACGATAACATGGAGACGACCTCCAAGTATGGAATTCGCAGCATCCCCACGCTGATCGTGTTCAAGGGCGGCCAGATCGTGGACCAGATCATCGGCTTCCGCCCCAAGAGCGATCTCAAGCGTTCCCTGGAGAAGGCCCTAGCCTAGAAGAGGCCGAACGTGGCCGAGAGAGAATACGACATCGTCATCGCGGGCGGCGGGCCGGCGGGCCTCGCCGCCGGACTTTACGCGGCCCGTGGGCGGTACCGCACAGTGCTCCTGGAGAAGGGTGTCGTGGGCGGGCAGATCTCGCTCACCGAGCTGGTGGAGAACTACCCTGGCGTCCCTTCTGTGAACGGCTTCGACCTGGCCCAGACGATGCTCAAGCAGGCGGAGTCGCACGGCATGGAGACCGCGTATGTGCAGGCGACGGCGCTGGAGCGGGCCGGGCCGGCGTGGCGCGTCCGCACGAACGAGGACGGCTTCCTGGCGAAGGCGGTCATCCTGACCAGCGGCGCCGAATACAACAAGCTGGGAGTCCCCGGAGAGGAGCGCCTCACGGGGCGCGGCGTCTCCTACTGCGCCACCTGCGACGCCGCGTTCTTCAAGGGCCAGGAGGTGGCCGTCATCGGCGGCGGCGACTCCGCCCTGGACGAGGGGCTTTTCACCACCCGCTTCGCGGACAAGGTCACTGTCATCCACCGGCGGGCGGAGCTGCGTGCCAGCCGCATCCTGCAGGAGCGCGCCTTCGCCAACGCGAAGATGCAGTTCGTCTGGAACACCGTGGTCACGGAGATCGTGGGCGATGACCAGGTCAGCACGCTGAGGCTGCGCAACGTGGTCAGCGGTGAGGAGAGCGAGCTGCCGGTAGCTGGCGTCTTCGTCTTCATCGGGCAGCACCCCAACACAGAGTTCCTGAAGGGGATGTTGAAGATGGACGCCGGCGGTCACGTGCTGGTGGACGACTGGATGGCCACGAAGCTGTCGGGCCTGTTCGCCGCCGGCGACGTGCGTCAGAACTCCGCCCGCCAGGTGGCGACCTCCGTGGGCGACGGCGTGACGGCCGCCATCGCCGCCGACCACTACATTAGCGATAACTTCCCGGATTAGGTGCGCCACCCGGCCGGCGACTCGGCTCTCTGCCAGTCGCGTCCAGGCGAAGGCAAGCGCGATAGGCTGGTCTTCCCCCAGCGCCAGGTGCAGCGCGGGACCTGTCAACTTCAGTGTCGTTTGACAGGCACCCCTGTGAAACATAACATGCCGCTGCGGGGTCTTCTGTTGCCATTCGCGGCATAATGAGTAGTTAGAAATCATGAGTCTCAAACCACTCTTCGAGGATGTTTTTGGGGAAGTGCAGATCCAATGGACCCGGCCGCGCGCCTACGCACGTATGCGGGACGAAGGCTCAGAGCACGACACTTCTGCTTGCCTGTATTATATCTGCGCCCGGTTCTCGACCGGAACACCGAAGGTGCTGTATATCGGTCAGACCTACCGGCAATCAGTAAGTATGCGTCTGCGTCAGCCGGATCATCAGCACAGATATGCCGCGTTCGTCAGAAATTATCCGAAACACCGCTTCTCTGTCAGTCATGGCATCGTGTCCGTTGCGGG
>JBGPMY010000099.1:0-6863 GCA_041487235.1 Dehalococcoidia bacterium | reverse complement strand
GCGATGACGAACGTGGTGCGGCCCTCCATCAGGGCGGACAGCGTCTGCTGGATAAGGTACTCCGTCTGGGTGTCCACGCTAGAGGTGGAATCGTCCAGGATGAGGATGCGCGGGTCCATCAGCAGCGTCCGGGCGATAGCGACGCGCTGCTTCTGCCCGCCGGACAGGGTGATCCCGCGCTCGCCCACCCAGGTGTCGTAGCCGTCCGGCAGGCCCAGGATGAAGTCGTGTATGTGCGCGGCCCGCGCGGCCACCTCAATCTGCTCTTGGGTGGCGTCGACGGCGCCGTAGGCGATGTTGTCGCGAATCGTCGCGGAGAACAGGAAGACATCCTGCTGTACGGTGCCGATCGTCCGCCGCAGCGACGCCAGCGTCGCGTCGCGGATGTCGATGCCGTCGATCGTTATGCGGCCAGCGGAGACATCATAGAAGCGCGGCATCAGGTTGACCACGGTGCTCTTGCCGCTGCCGGTGGGTCCCATGAGGGCGACGATCTGGCCGGGCTTGGCATCGATGCGGATCTCTTTCAGCACCGGACTGATAGCGTCATAGCCGAAGCTCACGCCCTCGAAGCGCACGTGGCCCTTGACGTTCGTCAGCTGCACGGCGCCTGGCTTCTCGCGGACGGCGGACTCGGCGTCCAGGATGTCGAAGATGCGCTGGCCGGCGGACTGGGCGCGAGACGTGATCATGATGATCCAGCCCAGGCTGCGCACCGGCATCTGCAGCAGCGTCAGGTACAGGAGGAAGGCGGTCAGCTCGCCCACTTCCAGGTTGCCGGCGGCGACCTCCCGCCCGCCGAACCAGAGCGTGGCGGCGGAGGCGGCCAGCCACATCCCAGTCATGAGCGGCGCGTTTGTGGCCTGCACCCGGCTGGAGTGGAACGAGTCTTGGAAGACGGCCTCTGCCTCCCGGCCGAACTTCTCCTGCTCGTACTCTTGGCGGGCGAACGCCTTCACCACGCGCGCGCCCGTCAACGCCTCCTGCAGAACCGTGGTTATGCGCGCCAGCCCGTCCTGGATCTTCATCCAGATCGGTCTGAGGGTGAGAGCCATCGTGGCCGAGCGCCAGGCGATGATCGGCAGGAACGCCCAGGGAATAAGAGCCAGCTTCCAGTTGCTGGTGATCATGAGGATCATGACACCAATCAGGAGGATAACAACGTAGAAACCACGCAGGAGCCCCATGCTCACGAACCAGCGCACGGCCTCCACGTCCTGCGTGGCGCGGGACATCAGCTGACCTGTCTGCTGCTGATCGTGGTAGGCGTAGGAGAGACGCTGCAGCCGGTCATAGATGCGGTTGCGAATATCGTAGGCCACGCGCTGGCTGATCCATTCGCCCAGATACGTCTGGCCATAGGCGAAGACGCCGCGTAGCATGGCAGTGCCGATGATCGCCAGAGCCGCGATCAGCAGCAGGTTGCGCTCGCCGGTGGCCACCGTGTCGCCGTTGCTCCGCTCCACCCCCAGCCCATAGTCGATCGCCCAGCGGATCAGCTGCGGCATCGCCAGGATCGTCGCGCTCGACGCCAGCACACACAGGACGGCAATCGCCGTGCGCCGCTTGTACGGCCCCAAAAAAGCCAGTAACCGGATTGGATACATACGAAAGTGACTAGTTCCCCGTCTGAACTGATTCTAGCTGACCCTTACGCTCACGTAAAGGCGCGAGTGGCTCCTGGCCGCCACTGTCCTCCTCGCCTGCATTTGCCCAGACGTGGCCCTGTGCTAGAATGTCTGAACCATGCGCACCGCTACCCGATATTCGTTGCGGCCGATGCGCCTCGCGGATGTCCCCCAGGTGATGGAGGTGGAGCGCGAATCGTTTCCCACGATGTGGCCTCCCACCGCCTTCAAGCGCGAGCTACAGCAGAACAGGCTGGCCCGCTATATCGTGATCGTCGAGCGCAATCCCCGCGCGGGGTTCGCCCCGGTAGAGCCGGACGAAGGGACACGCGAGGCCGGGCCGCTGACCCGCCTCTTCGATGAAGTACGCCACATCTTTGGCGCGGGAGACGAGAGCTCTCTGCCGGCGCCTCAGGAGCGGGCCGAGCTGGTCGTCGGCTTCCTCGGCGTCTGGATGCTGCAGGACGAAGCGCACATCGTCACCGTTGGCGTGCGCGAGAGCCACCGCCAACGCGGTATGGGGGAGTTGCTCCTGATATCGGCCATCGAGCTCGCGCAGGAGCGCGGACAGGACCTCATCACGCTGGAGTGCCGTGTCACGAACCATGCAGCGCTAGCTCTGTACGAAAAGTACGGGTTTCAGCAGGTTGGCCTGCGCCCCCGCTATTATTCGGACAACCGCGAGGACGCTTATCTCCTCACCGTCAGCTCGCTCTTGACGGACGAGTACCGCGAGGAGTTTGAGCGTCTCAAAGGCGAGCACCACCGCCGCTGGGGCGACTTCGATGTCCACGCCGCGTGACGCGCGAGAGTTTGCGTCCAGCGCTCCCGAGATGTTTGTCCCTGACGTTGAGGCCGCTGTCCGCTTCTACACGGAGAAGCTGGGCTTCGAGCTGCTGCGCCTGGAGCCGGGCTTCGCCGTCGTCGCCCTGGGCACCGCACTAATCCTTCTGGCCCACGAGAGCGCGTACGGCCCCATGGGTGGCGGCGCCATGGCGCAGCGCGGCGCTGGCATCGACATCCGGATCATGGTGCCAGACGTGAACTCCGTTTACCGCAGGTGCGGGGAGAACGGCGTGACGGTGGTGCATGACATCGCGGACCGGCCCTACCGCCTGAGGGACTTCATCATCGCAGACCTCAACGGCTTCCGCTTGCGCTTCGCGTCTCTCCTCGTCTAGCCTGATAGCGCCATGTCGTCCCCAGCGCTGAAGCTGCGCCGGCAGCTGGAGCAGACTCCCGCCCTGTGGGGACGCGGCCCCGTTTCCTATGACTACGGCCGATGGGTGGACAACACCCACCACATCCTGATTACGATCTTCGGGGAGAGGTCACCGCAAGAGACGGCTTTTCTCGAGATAGTGGGAGAGGGCGCCGAGGCCCGCGGCTGGGGGCTGCCACTGGCGCCGGCCAACCCCTGGGGAATGCAGGCGCGCCTGCGCCGTTGCGAGGAGTACCTGGAAACGTTGCTGGGTGCTATGGAGAACTCCTCCTAAGGCGCAGGATCACATGGGAGAGAGCTCAACTCTGTCCCTACGAACTCTTCGCCGGAGCGGCCTCTTTGGCCCGCGCCGCCGCACACACGAGATCAGCCGCGACATCGTAGGACAGGCGAGACGTGTCGATCGTGAGGTCGTACAACGCCGGGCTCTGGAAGTCCACCTTCCAGAACTTGCGATAGAAGGCGCCTCGGGCGCGGTCGCTCTCGGCGGTGCGGCGCGTGGCCTCTTCCAGCCCTATCCCGTCGCGTTCGGCTAGTCGCAATGCCCGCAGCTTCTGCGGGGCGACGCAGAGGACGTGCAGCGCGCGCGGCAGCTCCGCCAGTATCATCTGGCTGCCCCGGCCCAGCAGGACGATGTTCCCGCCGGCGGCCAGCTCCTCGATGATCAGCGTCATCGTCTTCAGGTAGAGGGAGTCGCTAAGCTGTGGCTCCTCGTGCTCGGCCGCCATCTCCGCATAGGTGCGTGACAGGATGACCTCCAGGCCGGTGGCGCCGGTCAGCGGGTCCGCGCCGGAGGCCGCCGAGCGCTCCAGGAACGTGCGCAGCAGCGACGAGAGGCGCTCGCGGAAGCTGCCATACCGCTCGTCGTGTTCCGCGACCGTCCCCACAGTGACGCCGCAGCGCTGCGCCGCCTGCGCCAGGAGCTGCTGGTCTACGAAGTCTACGCCAAGCAACTGCGCCGCCGCCTGTCCTACCTCGCGTGCGCCGCTGGCGATGTAGCCCGAAATGCTGACTACGGGCATCTCCCTAACCTCCTGCCTCCCTCCAACTCGACCACCCATACTGAGTGACCTCAGTATACGAGGGCGACGGGCGATGTCAACAACGTGCGGCCGGGGATCCGGCTCGCCCCAGCGCCGCCATCGGCCGGGGGCGCCACGGGCGTCAGTGGCGCGCGTCCCTCGGGGCCGAAGATGATAGTGATGCGGTCTCCGTCCTGCGGGATGTACTCGCTCCAGTCGTCCAGCGGCTGTCCGTTGACGGAGACCTGGACCTTTCCGGGTCTCCCGTCCGAACAGAGATCGCCGTTCTTGTACGTCTTGTTGCCGCCGGGAACGCGCATCTGGTCGCCCGTAAGCTCGCCACCGCCATACTCGAACCACTTGACCAGGCGCGCACCGCGACCCTCCTCCTCCGGCGTGAACGGGTGGATGTGGATAATGCCATCGCCGTGCGTGTGAACACCGCTGCCCTCCCAGGTGGGCACGTTCGGCTGGCGCACCCCGCAGATGAAGATCTGATAGGCGGCATGCCAGTGGTCCTTGCCGGTGCGCGGGGCTTCGACCGCGGACCCGCCGCGGCCCACCGGCGCGACAGCGGTGTCCGCTTCCATGAGGGTGGCTACCAGAGCCGCCGCCACCGCCACTCCAACCAACGCTGGCAGCGAAACGAACAGGAACCGTCGCAGCTCCGCACTATTCAATTGAAGCCCCGCTTACTGGACCGTGATCGTGCCCGTCATCTCCGTTGGGTGAAAATCGCATTTGAAGGGGTAGACGCCGGTCGTATCGATCTTGCCGACGAGTTCGCCGGGCTGGCCCACCTTCTGGACAGCGGGAGTCGATACCAGGTCGTCGCCGCCCGCCTGAACGTCGTACTGGCCGTCCGGGCCGGCGATGCGCAGGTTGTGGACGAACTGGGGGCCGGGGTTGGTGAGGTTAATGCGGAACTTCTGCCCGGCCTTTACCGTGAGCTGCTTGGGTTCGAAGAAGTTGTCGCCCATCTTCATGTCCAGAGTGACGTCCACGGCCTCCTTCGCCTCCGGCGAGGCAGTGGGCGTGGGCGCCGCCCCCTGACGGACCACGATGGTGCCCGTCACCTGATTGAGCGTTTCGTCGCGGAACTCCAGGTTGATGTCGGTGCCGCCGGTCTCAAAGCGCACCACCACGGTCCCGTCCTCGCCCGGTTGCATGATGTCTCCGCTGGAAGTGACAGGCTTCGCAACGAAGTCATCTTTCGTGCCGTACTGCTTGTCGCCGCCGCTGATCCGCAGCCCGTGCGATATCTTACCCGTGTTCTTGACCGCGATCTTGACCGTCTCGCCGTCAGTGACCGCGATCGAGGCGGGCTCAAACTTCGTGTTGGCCTCAGTGCCGTCATCCGTCACCAATAGGTCAATTTTGCGGATCCCCGGAGTATCCGGAATCACCGTGCGGTCGTCCAGGGTCGTTGCCTCTTCGGCCGGCCCGAAGGAGATGCGCACGCGGTCGCCATCGTGAGGGATAAAGCGGCTCCAATCGTCCAGCGGCGCGCCGT
Source organism: Dehalococcoidia bacterium (assembly GCA_041487235.1). Classification (GTDB taxonomy): domain Bacteria; phylum Chloroflexota; class Dehalococcoidia; order SM23-28-2; family RBG-16-64-32; genus JBGPMY01. The sequence goes on along the minus strand of JBGPMY010000099.1, from coordinate 1,478 downwards.
TGACGGAGACCTGGACGACTCCGGGTCTGCCGTCGGGACAGGCGTCACCGTTCGCGTAAGTCTTGCTGCTGCCGGGCGCGCGCACCTCGTCGCCGGTCAGCTTGCCACCGCCGTACTCGAACCACTTCTCCAGGCGCGCGCCGGAACCTTCCTCTGCAGGAGTGAACGGATGGATGTGGATGATGCCGTCTCCGTGCGTGTGGACGCCTACCCCCTCCCAGGTGGGAAAGTTGGGCTGGACCTGCCCGCACACGAAGTACTTATACGTTGCGTGCCAGTGGTCCTTGCCGATGCGAGGCGCGCCGGTGGCGGTTCGGCTGATGAACAGGGCGCCCAGAATACCGAAGACGACGAGGATGATGGCTACTACCGGAACCCAGGGAGGGAAGTACAAGCCCGTGATGCGGCTCCACAGACCGGCCGGACCCTGGCGCCGGATCGGCTGTTCTCTATGCGTGCGCGCCGTCCCGCTGCGCCAGAAGTCCATTGGCGATACGTGGCGAGCGCTCCCAGCTGTCGCCCGCTCCTCAGAGCGAATCCGCTCTTTGCCAGCCTCGCGGGCCTTGCCGGCGTCCCGCCGGCGACGCAAACGAAAGCTAAACCGCGACGACGTGGGTTGCGGCGTCTCGCTTTGGTCGGGGGATTGCGCCTCCTCAATCTCCTCCGGCGGCGCCTTCTCCGGTCGGGCCGGCTGGTGTCCTTCTTGGCGGCCTCGTCGCCGGCCGCGCCGCCTCTTCCCTCTCTCCTCGGCCACTAGATGCTCCCCTTCTCCCCCCCAGACAGCGACACTGACCGGACAGACGCCCGCTGTGGCGCGGGCCGGTACCGCTCATCCAGCCTGTTCACCTTAGACACGTTCTCCGCCTCGCTCGGGTCGGGGGAAGCGGAGAACCAGGCGTCCAGCATCTCCGCGGCCACAGACTCTGATAGCGCGCGCAGGCTCAGGCAGAGGACGTTAGCTTGATTCCAGGCCCTGGCCCCACGCGCCGTCTCGGCGTCGCCACACAGGGCAGCGCGGATGCCCGGCACCTTGTTGGCGGCGATGGAGACGCCAGTGCCCGTCCAGCAGAAGATGATGCCACAATCGGCGCCGCCAGAAGCGACGCTCTCGGCCACAGCCTGGGCAACATCGGGCCAGCCTGGCGTAGATGCAGCCGAAGGATCGTCTTGCAGCGCGCCGAGCAGCTGCACCTCAAAGCCGCGTCGCCGCAGCTCCTGCTCAACAAGGTCCGTCACGTGTGACCGTTCGTCAGTGCCCAGGGCAATGCGCAAAAAACACTCCACCAGATGCGGATACGGAAGCTGAGAACCCTCGTTCACATTATAGAGCAGGCGAGCACCAATACGCCAAATGCGGCCCGCTTGATCTTCGTTCGCTTGCCTCATCGGACATGGGGCGGAACCAATTGATAATGCGTGCAGGCGTATACTTACTTTCTTAGGGAAATCTCTTGACATCGATTTACTAATGATGTTCT
>JBGPMY010000098.1:0-6921 GCA_041487235.1 Dehalococcoidia bacterium | reverse complement strand
GGCTGTGGTAGCGCCTGCAGCTTGAGCAGCGCCTGGTGCATGGCGTGCAGCTCCGCCGGCGGTGACGCCTCCGCCCCCTGCATGCGATCCGAGAGGGTCGACAGCTCGCCGACGTCGTAGTGGGTGATGAAGATGCCCTCTACGCCGCCGGTGAGCACCAGGACGCGGACGTCTCTGTCGCTCTCGAGTGCGGCGGCCAGGGCGTTCAGCTCGGCGACCATGGGCGCGTTGAGGAAGTTGCGCGGCGGGTTCGTCAGCGTAGCGACGAGCGCCGGCCCCTCGCGGCGTGTCTGGATGTACTTGACGTCGTTCATGCGTCGCCCCTTCAGACGCCTGCCTTGGCGAACTCTTCCTTCGTCCGGGCGTGGCGGTCCAGAAGGAGAAGGGCATCGGCCTCGACCACCGGCGGCAGGAAGAAGATGCAGCGCTCCACGCCGATCTCAGCGTAGTGCGCGATCACTTCCGGGCGCGGCTGCGCGCCGTAGAGCGTCACCGGGATCGGGCCGCGGCCGGCCGCGGCCGCCATCTCCTGCAGCTCAACGATGCGCTCCCCCAGCGGCCTGCGGTTGCGGCCGGGGATAGGCATCCAGCCATCGCCGTACTCGACGACGCGCTTTAGCGTGTGCTCCCCGTCGCCGCCCACGTAGATGGGCGGGTGCGGCTTCTGGACGGGCTTGGGCCAAGACCAGATGGGGTCAAAGTCCACGAGCTGGCCGTGGAACTCCGCCTGTTCCTGGGTCCAGATCTCCTTCATGGCCAGGACTCGCTCCCGCAGCAGCTTCCAGCGGCGGTTCGGGTCTGTGCCGTGGTTCTCCATCTCTTCCTCGTTCCAGCCGCCGCCGATGCCGAAGAGAAATCGTCCGCCGGATAGGAAGTCGACGCTGGCCACCTCTTTGGCCAGCGTGATGGGGTCTCTTTCGATGACGAGGCAGATGCCGGTGCCCAGCAGCAGCGTCTTGGTGGCCGCGGCCACGGCGCCCAGCGCCACGAAGGGGTCCAGCGTGTGCGCGTACTCGCGGGGTAGCTCGGCGCCGCCGGGCCAGGGCGTGCGGCGGCTCGTCGGGATGTGCGTGTGCTCCGGGAAGAACAGGGAATCGAAGCCTCGCTCTTCGACGGCGCGCCCCAACTCCACGGCGCCGATGGCGTAATCTGCGGGGAACATGGTTATGCCGAACTTCACGGGCGTCCTCCTGGCAGGCAAGGATAATCGAAGGATACCACGCGTGATGGAATCGCGCTTTCACGTGACCACCTCATTCTGGTAGCATCCAGAAGCAAAGGCCCCGGGCCACGCCCTGCGGAGGTAGATGGCTGGACTGAAGTACGGATACACGCCGCGGCGGAGGCGGACGCCAAGGCGCAGACTATGGCTGGCGCTCCCCATCGCCTTCGTCGCCGGCTCGGTTCTACTGGGCCTCTGGCTCAGTGCAGACGGCGGCGAGCCGGTGGCGGGCGGCGAATCTGTCTTGACCGGCGGCCCGCTCGGCCAGGCGCCGGCGCCACACCCTTCGCACGGGCCCCTTGACACATCTGACCCCCCGCTACTCACAGGCAAAGCGGCCGCGATTATCGAGGAGCCGTGCGGCGCGCTGATCTACGAAGCTAACGCCCACCTGAGGCTGGCCCCCGCCAGCCTCACCAAGATCGCGACTGCGTTGGTAGCGGCGGAGCGGGCTGACTTGTCTGAGATGGTCACCGTGCAGGTGAATGGCCCGGAACTTTCGGCGCAGACGGACGCGACGGTGATGGGGCTGAAGCCGGGCGACCGATTGAGCCTGCGCGATCTCATCTACGGCCTGCTGCTGCCTTCCGGCAACGACGCCGCGATCGCCATCGCCGAGCATGTAGCCGGCACGGTCCCTGACTTCGTGCAGCTGATGAACCAGGAGGCGGCGCGATTGGGGCTGAGCGACACCCACTTCAGCAACCCGCACGGCCTGGACGACCCCGATCTGTACACGTCCGCCTTCGATATCGCCGTGCTGGGCGGGGAGCTGCTGCGGCAGCCGGACCTGGCGGAGGTTGTGCGCACGCGCCTCTACCAGCCGGCCTGGGACGGGCCTGCGCTTCGCAACTTGAACCTGTTGCTGGGAAACTACCCGGGCGCGCTGGGCGTCAAGACCGGTTTCACGGACCAGGCCGGGCAGACCATCGTGGGAGCGGCAGAGCGGGACGGGCGGCGGCTGATCGTTTCGGTGCTGGGGAGCACGGACGTCTACGTGGACACCGTATCCTTGTTCGAGTGGGCGTTCGCGGCCACCCCGCCGCAGTGCGGCGCTGCGGGCAACGCCTCGCCCTTGCCGGGCGGCTAGGTACGGGAGAGACGCCCGGCAATGGTCATTGCAGGGCGAGAGGAACAGGCGCAGGGAAGGAGTTGCGGATGGAGGTCTTCAGGGCCGCCGGCTGCTCCGGCGCTATCCCCTCGCCGGTCAGCACCGCCACCCAGATATCGTTGCCGCTACGATAGAAGACGAGCGGACCTCTGGACCTAAGGTCGTGACCGAAGCTGCCGACCTGGGTCGTCAGCTTGGCCGCGACCGCCCCATCCGGGCCGAGGGCGTAGGCGGGCGGCGGAGCATCTCCTGGCCGGGGCGTACCCTCCAGGAAGAGGACAGCGCTATCGGACGACCACGTGGCGTCGAACGGTGGAGAGGCGTTAAGGCTCTTCAGCTGATCGGAGCTGATAGCTCCGGTGACCTGCCCGCTATCGAGGTCGTACATCTCCAGGTGGTCGAACTCGCCGTTGTTATCCAGCACTGCGTAAACGTAACGGCGACCATCGGGCGATAGGAAGCGCTTCTCTAGGTCCGCCGGGATGCCGCTGGCCGAGTGCGTGATGCCAGCCCCCAGATCGAATACGACAGTCGGCCCACTATCGAGGTACACCACGCGGCGGCCGTCCCGCGATACGTCTACCGTTAGGCGCTTCGCTATCTCGCGAGCGCCGGTCCCGTCCTGGCCCACCTCCATCACCACATGGTCGGCCGCCACGCCAGCATCGAACAGGATCTTCCCCTCGGATGTCCACGACCAGACCCTGGAGGCGCCCTCGGCGATCTTCGAGGACTCGCCGGTCGCGATGCTTAGCGTCTTCAAGACCGCCACGTCGCGCTTGGAGCAGTCGTCCGTGGCCAGGTACGCCACACGATCTCCCTCTGGTGAGAAGAGGGCGTGCCCGGTGGATCGCTTGAAATTCACTTGGCTGCCGTCTTTGGCTAGCGTAGTGAGATGGCCGTCCATAGAGAGCCGAAGTAGGCTTCCGCAAGCAGACCCTGCACCCGGCGCGAAGGCCAGGAAGAGGAGCTGCCGCCCGTCCGTTGACACGTCCTCTAGATTGAAGTAGAGATCGTGCTCGTTGCGCAGGATGGGAACGCTGTCCAGCACCTGCAGCTGTTGGCCCACAGTGGCCTGCGAGGTTGCGGTCCCTCCTCCGCCGTCCTTGTTGTCGCCATCTCCGCCGCACGCGGCCGCGCCAGACAGGAGCAGGACGATGGAGACGGCCGCGAAGATGACAGAGGTGCTGTTCGCGGCGAATTTCCCTTTGCTGGTTCTCATCGTCTTCGCTCGTCGTTGGCCATAGGCTCCAATTCTAGGGCACCCTCTGTCAAGCGGGCGGCGCAGACGCGGATCATGCCCGCTACTAGCTTGACATATTTCTAACGTGCCCATATATTATTCGCAACTGGATTGCTCGATCTAAGGGGGTGCGGGCGACGAGCCGATAGGCGTGTAATGGCAGGCCGCGTTTGTGCCGCCTGCCGCTCCTGGCGACTGCCGCCGCTAACGCCTGCCGCAACCACTTGGCATCGAGCGCTGCTACCTGAAGCGAGGGAGCCGCCATGGGACCAATACGTTTCCTGCCCGGGCCGATCACGAAACGCCAGATCGGGCGCAAGAGCGCCCGCATCACCAGGCGCAGACCACTGCCGCTTGACGGGCCGCCGCAGGCGGGGCGTGTCTCCCTGACCTGGGCCATCGCCGCCGCCGCGCTGGTGGCCGTCGCCGCCCTGTTCGGCCGGCAGACGCTGGACAGCGTCTTCGCCAGCCACGGCTCTACGCCGGGGCAGGTGGACTTCGTCTCCATCGACATGGACCCCACTCAGGCGCCCCGCAACGGCGGCGCCGAGTTCGGCACCACCCAGTGCGGCGATGACGGCTTCGGCGGCCCCATGGGTGGCAACCTCGTCGACGAGGACCTCGACGGGGTCAAGAACGACGGTTGTCCCGGAGACGCCGAGATCTCGGTAGGCTACTGCGGCGACGACGGCGCCGGCAACCCGGGCACCGGCAACGGCGTCGACGACGACGCCGACACGGTTGTCGACGACGGCTGTCCCGGAAGTGACGTTGCGGCCGTGCCAGCGCCGCCGTTCGTGGCAACCGTCGGCACTATCCAGCCCTGCATCCAGAAGGCCGTCGGCACCACCGCCGCCGCCAACTACGTCGTCGACATTACCGAGGACGAGGTCGACCCCGGCGACAACCTGGAGGGCTGGCAAGCGGATCTCCTGTTCAACTTCAGTCCCACCTTTGTCAATGTCATATCGATCAACGACTCCAGCCCCCTGACCCTTATGGGCGCTGACCTCAGCCCGCCGACCAGCTTCAGCTCCAGCCCTGCCGTAGACAGCGCGGGCGACATCGATGCGATCCCTGAGGGGGTGGACGGCTCCATCACCATCGCCGCCGTCGACTTCGGGGATGTGTCCGCCCAACACGGCGAAGGGATCCTGGCCCGGGTCACCCTGCGCAACGTCGCCGCCGGCGCCAGCAACCTCACCCTGACCAACGTCAAGATGAGCAAGCCCATTAACACCCCGCTCACCATCAACAACATTCAGAACGCCCAGGCGGCCGGCGGCGTGCCCTGTCCCTCTGTGGCGACGGCGACCCCGATCGATACTCCCACGCCCACGGTCACGGCCACGCCCACCCAAGCGGTCACGCCCACGCCCACGGTCACGGCCACGCCCACCCAAGCGGTCACGCCCACGCCCACCGTCACGCCCACGCCCACGATCACGCCCACCGTCACGCCCACGCCCACCGTCACGCCCACCGTCACGGCGCCGCCATCGCAGTGCCCCACGCCAACACTCACGCCGTCGCCCGACCCGTTCGGCCAGCCGACGCCGACGCCTACGCCCTGCGTCGAACAAGTCGACGTGGAGAAGGTGAGCCTGACGGCCATCTTCCCCGGCCAGCCCGGGGTGACGCCGACGCCGACGCCAACGCCCCCCACGGCGGCCGCGCTGATCCGCGTCAGCGAGGACGTGCCGGTCACCCTGCGCGGCGTGCTGCACAACAACGGCGCCGTGGCCGTGGACGTGACCGACGTGCTCAACGCCTACGCGCCGCCAGACTGCACCGCGGTACCTCCGCAGTCGTCCGCGACGCTGACGCTGCAGCCGAGCCAGGACGTGACCGTGGATATGACGGTCACGATCCACTGCTTCACGCCCAGCTTTCACACCTTCGACTTCCAGAACTGCATCTCGATCGCGACAGCGGGGATCACTGACCCCAACCCCGACAACAACTGCAAGGAGACGAGCCTGACGGTGGCCGTTATCGGCGAGGCGGACGTTAAGCTGCTGGACGTACAGCTACCCGGCTGTCGGCGAGCGATCAGCCCGCCCAGCGACGGGCCGTGCGCCGCGCCGATCAACACAAACGTACCCTTTGGCCTGTTCGGCGTCCTTCACAACAACGGGCCGGAAGAGGCGGACGCCCAGGTGTCGGTGGAGATCACGCTGCCGGAGGACTGCGTCCTGACTCTGTTGGACGCCAACGGCGAGCCTGTCCTCACCGTCAAAGGCCCGGGGCCGCTCAGCTTCCAGGGGCCCGTGCGCCACCTGCCGGTAAGCCCCACGGTCCCCATCGGCGCCAACTTCGTCCTCAACTGCTCGCAACCCAGCTTCCACAACTTCGGGGGAACAGCATGTGTGCGCATCGTCGCCGAGCCGCCGCACATCATCGATCCGGAACCCACTAACAACTGCTTCTCGGCGGAGGTCACGGTTCCTTTCGTCGCGCAGGCGGACGTGGCGGTGACGAACGTCGGCGTTACCTGCGACGACCCGGTGGACGTCAATACGGTCTTCAACTGCAAGGTGGACACGACCGTCCACAACTTCGGCCCCGACGGGCCCGTCAACGCCGACGTTAACGTCAGCATCAGCGGGCCGCCGGACTGCGCTGCGGTGCCCGCCCAGACGGCCAACGACCTGTCGCTGGATGTGAGCGTGGCGAAGGTTGTCACCAAGACGTTCCAGATGAAGTGCACCACGCGCAGCTTCCACAGCTTCCTGGCAACGGCAAGCGTGACGATCGATCAGGAGCACGTCAGTGATCCCGACCCACAGGACAACTCCGGCACGGGTCACGACGACATCTCCGTGTACGAGAAAGCCGACGTCAAAGTGAGCGCTGTGGCCGTCACCTGTGACGACCCGGTGGACACCAACACCGCCTTCAGCTGCAAGGTGGACGTCAGCGTCCACAACAACGGCCCCACGACCCCGGCCACCGCCGACCTCAGCGTCGGTCTCTCCGGACCGCTTGACTGCACCCTGAGCCCGGCGGGGTCGCAGAGCTCCTTGGGTCTGTCGCTGGCCACCAGCAGCACCGTGATCGTGTCCAAGACCTGGACGGTGATGTGCAGTCTGCGCAGCTACCACACCTTCAGCAGCACCGCGTCGATCGCGCTGCAGGAGGCGGTCCACCTGAGCGATCCCGAGCCCGATAACAACAACGGTTCCGGCAACAAGACCATCGAGGTGTTCGACAAGGCGGACGCCAAGGTGGTGTCCGTCACCATCGACTGTCCGCCGACGGCGGCGGCGAACACGCCGTTCACCTGCACCGTCACCATCACCGTGCACAGCAACGGGCCGGTCAGCCCGCTGGACGTAGGCGGCG
>JBGPMY010000097.1:0-6974 GCA_041487235.1 Dehalococcoidia bacterium | reverse complement strand
GGTCGACCATAAGCCCCACTGCCAGCACGACGACCCGCTCCGCGCGCGTGAACAGCCCATCCTTCATTTTAAGGCCCACGATCTCCGCCCGCGCCCGCACGTAGCTCACCAGGATGGAGCCGACGACGGCGACGAAGATCAACAGCTCTTCCGTGCGGTCGCCGCGGTCGCTGAAATAGACCAGGAGACCGAACAGGACCGCCGCCTCGGACACGCGATCCATAACGGCGTCGAACACGGAGCCGAAGTCTGTCGCGCGGCCGGTTGCGCGGGCCAGTGCGCCATCCAGCAGGTCCAGCGAGCTGGCCGCCAGGACGGCGATACCGGCTACCAGGAAGTTGCCGTTGGCGGCGAGCACGCCCGCGCCGATGTTGCCCGCCACGCCGGCGGCGGTCAGCATGTTGGGCGTCACGCCCAGCCGTGCCAGGAGATCGACCGCAGGATCGGTCAGCCAGCGAGGGGCCGAACGCGGCAGCAGCGCAGGCATCTAGTGTTCCGCGCCGCCGCCGTTGGCGCGGGCAGCCAGCGTATCCTCGTAGTACTGGAGCACCAGCGCCGACATCCGTTCCCAGCTGTAGCTCTGGGCCGTCCTGCCAGCCTGCTTGCCCATCGCCTCGCGCGCCCCCTCGTCGCAGAGGAGCCGCTTCAGCGCGGCGCACAGCGCGTCGCTGTCGCGCGCGGGTACCAGCAGCCCCTCCTTCTCCTCCGTCAGCACGTCGGCGAACCCTTCGATGCGAGAGGCCACAATCGGCAAGCCGGCCGCCATCGCCTCCAGGAGGACGATGCCCTGGCTCTCGCCGCCGGTATTGGGAGCGCAGTACACGTCCGCGGTCTTGAAGTAGCGCGGCTTCTCCCGTTCCGGCACGTAGCCAGCAAACACCACATCGCTGATCCCTGTGCGCCGCACGTAGCGCTCGCACACCGCCCGCAGTCCGCCGTCGCCGCCGACGACGATGAGGCGGGTGTCGGGCATATCCGGCTTTAGCTTGGCGTAGGCCTCCAGCAGAAAGGGCAGCCCCTTCCGCTTCTCCAGACGGCCAAGGAAAACGATGTTCCGCTTACGATCGAGGTACTGTGGGATGGGCGAGGCCTCAGCGAACAACGAGCAGTCCACGCCGTTGGGGATGATCCGGTAGCGGCCCGCGAAATGCTTGCCGATCAGTCGCAGAGCGGAGTGAGACACCGCGATGTGGCCGTGGATGCGTTCCCACCAGGGCTGGATGATGAACTTGGAGTAGGCGTACAGGCGGCTGCCGCCTTCGCGGGCGGCGTGGAACGTCGCGACGTTGGCCGCCCCGCAGTGGCGCAGGAACTGGAAGGGGAGAAGCGGCATGAACGGCTCGTGGACGTGGACAACATCGAACCCTTCGCGGTTGAGGAGACGCTTCACGCGCGGGCCCAGATTGTAGGATAGCGTAACGTTCGCCACAGACCCACTGGCGGGAAGGCCGATGGCGCAGCGTCCTATGATCGTAACGTTCTCCGAGTCGTCACCGGCGCGCCGGGATGCGGGAGCGATGATGCGCACGCTGTGGCCGCGGCGCACGAACTGCCGCGCCAGGTTGGCCACGTGGCTGTTCACGCCGCCCGGCACAGACCAGTCATAGGGAGACACCAGCGCGATCTTCATCGCAGGTCGAAGATACGCCGCACAAAGCTGGCGGCGGTCGGGCCCCAGCCCATCCTTCGCGGCGTCGTCATCATCCCCCGCCACGTCTGGCGCAACACCTGGGCCACGCCCAGCTCGGCCAGACTGGGGTGGCGGCCGTTTACCCCTCGCGTCGTTCTGCTCAAGATGCTCTGCCTCAGATCGGACGCTGTCCTGCCCTCGAACTCCGTATGCGCGCTGCCGATGACCGACAGGAAATGGGCGTCGCTGCCGCCCACCTCAGCCAGCCGCAGGTGACTCCGGTTGAGCGCCCTCGCCCGCCGCTGGCCCACACGCGCGGCCGGCGACCGGCTGGCCGTCTCGATGCCGTCGAAATGGATCATGTCCCGCGTCGTCGCGGCGATGCGCTGCATAGTCCTGCGGTCCAGGCTGCGCGTTAGCCAGCCCATGGGGTGCGGAATCACACACAGGCCTCCCTGTTTGTGCACCTCTTCCAGGACTCTCTCCAGCGGGCACAGATTGGACACCGGGTCCTCCACGAATAGGGCCAGCAGATGCCCTTCGATCGCCGTCACCTCCACGCCGACCACGAAGTCGAAGCGGTACCGCCCCTTGGCCCAGACCTCTCGCGCCTTCCAGGCGCCGGCGATATCGTCGTGGTCGGTAACCGCCAGCACATCCAGATCGGTCAGCGACTGGACGTGGTCCAGCAGCTCGCGCGCCTCCGCCATGCCGTCGCTGAACGACGTGTGCACGTGGAGGTCCGCCTTGCCAGGGCGTCTCTCGCTAGCTCTTTCCTGCAACGCTTGCCCTCGCCTTCACCGCCGCCGCCGGCTTCTCCCAGATCGATTCGAGCACGGCCCACTGCCCCGGGTCCGCTCGCAGGCGGCGCTCGAAGCGCTCCAGAAAGCGCAGCGTTCCTGTCCTGACATCTTGCGGGAAGTCTCCCGTGACCTCAAGCTCCAGCGGCTCTTCCATGTAGGCGTCGATCAGGTACCCATTTCGGGTCGCGAACGACGGTATCACCGTGGCGCCAGTCCGCAGGGCGACTTCGATCGGCCCGGTTGGCATCAGTGTCTCCACGCCTAGAAACGGCAGCGATTGCCTGGGCCCTTCGATATCACGGTCGCCCACGAGGGCCACCACGCCGCCGCTCTTCAACGTCTTGATGACTTTCTTGACGCTACCGACGCTTACCGGCGCGAATGTATGGCCCTTGCAGGAACGGATGCCGTCTATCATCCTGGACAGGCGCCGCGGCTGCAAGGGCTCCGTGAGCGCGAAGACGCGGACGCCCACCGGGATCAGCCCCTGCGCGGCCAGTTCCGGGTTCCCGAAGTGCGCGCCCAACATGATTACGCCCTTCTCCGATTCTACCGCTGGAATCAGGTTCTCGTAGAGGCCGTGCGTGATTAGGCGGCGCTCGAAGAAGTCGTCGACCTCCATGTGAGGCATGTGCGCCAGGTCAGCGTAGTAAAGAACCACGTTGCGAAAGACCTGGCGCGCCGCCCGCCGGATCTCTCGCTTGGATGTGCCGCGGGGCATCGCGTGCCGCAGGTTGTCCCAAACGTTGGCCCTCGCCCTGGGAGACGCGATGTAAGCGACGGCCGCGACGGCTGCCGCGATCCGGTATAAGACGGTGATAGGCAGGCGTCCCAGCACTTTGAAGACGGCGAGGAAGAGGAGATATTTCAGCATCACACGTAGGGGCGCTGCTTGCTGCGCCCAGGCCGCTTCCCGCTCGCGGGCTTGCTGCCCCCACGCACAGTATCAGGCAAGACCCGCCGAAACAAACAGCCCCCTCTCCGAACGGCGCGCTATCCCGTGCCGCCCCGGGGCATAGTTTGCTAACGAAAAATTTGGTATCATAACGGCTGATGGGCAGCCAGCAACCCAATCCAGCAGAACAAGTCATCAGCCGCTTCGGCGGCCAGAGCATGCTCGCCAATCTCCTCGGCAAGCGCCAGAGCACTGTCCAGCACTGGGCTAGCACGGGAAGAATCCCAGCGCAGTGGAACCAGCCGCTAATGTCGCTCGCCCGTCAGAAAGGGATCGCCTTGGAACCGAAAGACTTCGTCGCCACCCAACCCCATCCCATCGCGCCCGCCCCGGGACGCATTGGTGTCCTGCTCGTCGGACTCGGCGCCGTCGCCTCCACCTTCATTGCCGGTGTGGAGCACGCGCGGCGGGGGACAGGACTCCCCATCGGTTCGCTTACCCAAATGGGGACTATACGTTTGGGCAAGCGCACGGACCATCGCACACCCCTCGTGCGGGACTTTGTCCCTCTCGCCGGCCTGGATCAGCTGGTCTTCGGCGCCTGGGATCCGATTCCCGACAATGCCTACCGATCCGCGCTCAAGTGCGGCGTGCTTGATCCGTATAGGCACGTTGAGACCATCGCCGATTTCCTCCGAAGCGTTGCGCCCATGCCCGCAGTCTTCGACAGCTACTACGTCAAGCGGCTGCACGGCACAAACGTGAAACAGGCGCGAACAAAGCTCGACCTTGTAGAAGCCATTCGCCAAGACATCCGCGAATTCAAAGCCGCCAACAGTTGCGACCGGCTGGTGATGATATGGTGCGCCTCGACAGAGATCTTTATGGAGCAGGGGCCCGCGCACGCGAACCTGGAGGACTTCGAGGCCGCCATGGAAGCGAACGACCCGGCCATCGCCCCCTCTATGCTGTACGCCTACGCCGCCATGATGGAGGGCGTGCCCTTGGCCAACGGCGCCCCCAACCTTACCGCTGACATCCCCGCTCTGGTGAAGCTTGCCAACGACCGCGGCGTCCCCATCTGCGGTAAGGACTTCAAGACAGGCCAAACGCTCATGAAGACGGTAATCTCGCCGATGCTCAAGGCCCGCATGCTCGGCGTGGCCGGCTGGTACTCAACCAACATCCTCGGCAATCGCGACGGCGAAGTGCTGGACGACCCCGAAAGCTTCAAGACCAAGGAGGAGTCCAAGCTCGGCGTCCTGGAGCACATCCTCCAGCCCGACCTTTACCCCCAACTCTACGGGGAGATCTACCACAAGGTGCGCATCAACTTCTATCCGCCACGGGGCGACAACAAAGAGGGCTGGGACAACATCGACATCTTCGGCTGGCTGGGCTATCCGATGCAGATCAAGATCGATTTCCTCTGCCGTGACTCCATCCTGGCGGCGCCCTTGGTTCTCGACCTGGTCCTGTTCCTCGACCTCGCCAAGCGGGCGGGGATGAAAGGGATACAGGAGTGGCTTTCCTTCTACTTCAAGAGTCCGCAGCACGCGCCCACGGTCTACCCGGAGCACGACCTCTTCATTCAGCACACGAAGCTCAAGAACACGCTGCGCTGGCTGATGGGCGAAGAGCAGATCACCCACCTGGGCATGGAGTACTACCAGGAAGAATAGCGGCCGGCCGGCGCAGGCGCCGCTGACAACAACCCGAGCCAACAAGCGCTTCTTGACGGTGCCATCGAAGCGCTTCTTTTGCAAGCGAGATACCGGACACCGGCGCTCAAGGCCTTGCCGGGAGCGGCGCTGGGGCTGCTGGGCGTGCTGCGCCCTCTAACTTCGCGCTAGCTCTTGCCGATGCGGTACATCTTGGTGCCACAGACAGGGCACGCGCCCTGGGTTGCTGGCCGTCCGTTCTTCAGGGTTACCCGCTGAGGATCACGCATGTCCCTCTTTGTTCGGCACTTCAGGCAGTAAGCCTGCATGGTCAACCCCCTAGCTCTGGCGATAGATGGCTCGATACTCTTGCGATCAGCATAATGATTCTGGAACCCCTGTCAAGCCCAGTCTGGCACGTTTGCCGCCCCGAAGCGTAGATTCGAACCAAAGTCTGAGGCCGTTCTCCCGCCGCTGCGGGCTATGACCCCTCCCCGAACACCTTGCGCGGCCGCCAGACGTCAGCGCCTTCGTCATAGGAGACGATGGCGATCAGGGAGCCGTCCTCGGCGTAGGCCCGGCACTGGAGACCGGGCAGGGGGCCTCCCACCGTGGTTAGAACGGATGCCGCCAGCGATACTGCCTGGCCGTGGCGCAGGTCCTTCTCGTCCTCTACCTCCAACGTGATAGCCGGCAGATGCCCAAGCCCGTAGTCAATGGGCAGCAGCAGCTCCTGCCAGACGCCGCCGTCAACGGCCTCTTGTAGCTCCTCCAGGCTGACCGCCGATTCGATATCAAACGGCCCCACCTTCGTCCGGACGAGGCCGGATAGGTGTGCGCCGCACCCCAGCCGTTGCCCCAGATCGTGCGCCAGGCTGCGGATATAGGTGCCCTTGCCGCACTCCACTTCGATCTCCACGAGCGGCGGATCGAAGCGCAACAGATCGGCCCGGTAAACGCGCGCCGGGCGGGGCTTCAAAGCCACCGGCTTCCCCAGCCGCGCCAGGCGGTAGGCTGGCTGCCCGCCTACTTTCAGGGCGCTGTACACGGGCGGGACCTGTTGTATATCCCCAACGAAGCCACCCAGGACCTCTTCTACCTCTATTCGCGAGACATCCCTGTATTCCGCTGTCGCCACCATACGACCTTCGGAGTCGTAGGTATCCGTGGTTATCCCCAGCAGAACTCGCGCCCGGTACACCTTGGGCAGCGCCATCAGGTACTCGCTGACGCGCGCCGCCTGACCCAGACACACGATCAGCACACCCGTCGCCGTGGGGTCGAGCGTACCGGCGTGGCCCACGCGGCGCGCCCCTGTGCGCCTCTTTACAAGCTGCACCGCTTGGGAAGATGTCCAGCCTGTGTCTTTGCTAACGTTCAGGACGCCGGAAACCGTCACGGAGAGGACTCTGCCTCGTGCACCTTCTTCATTAGCTCCAGGATGTGGGCCGCCTCCTCTATGCTCTCATCCAGGCGAAACTGCAGCGACGGGATCCGCCGGATGCGTATCCTCTCCGTGAGCTGGCGTCGCAGGAAGGGCGCCGCTGCCGCCAAAACGTTCATCGTTTCCGCCTTCGCGGCGCTATCGCCCAGGATGCTGGTATAAACCGAGGCGTTCTCCAGGTCTGGAGAGATATCCACTCTGGTAATGCTGACGATGCTGCCCAGCCGAGGGTCGCGCAGCTCCGTGCGTATGAGATCAGCCAGCTCTTGCCGAAAAAGCACATTCAGACGCTGGAGTCGTCGGCTCACGGCAGCGCCTTTCTGCTAGTGGCTCTGTTGCCTAGCCCTTCTGCTCTGTGTGGAAGGCCTCGATCACGTCGCCCTCCTTGAAGTCATCGAACCTGTCGACTCCGATGCCGCATTCCAGCCCGGAGGTGACTTCACGGACATCCTCCGTGAACCGCTTCAGACTCGAAAGTCTAGACTCGTGAATCATTTCGCCGCCGCGCAGGACTCGCGCGAGCGAATTGCGGCGGATGACT
>JBGPMY010000096.1:0-6982 GCA_041487235.1 Dehalococcoidia bacterium | reverse complement strand
GGCCACCATGGCGCCCATGTCCAGCGCCAGCACGCGCTTCCCCTTGAGGTTCTCCGGCACGTCGCCGGCCACGATCTTCTGGGCCAGCCCCTCGGCGATGGCGGTCTTGCCCACGCCGGCCTCGCCGATGATCACGGGGTTGTTCTTGGTGCGACGGTTCAGCACCTGCATCACGCGCTTGATCTCGTCCTCGCGGCCGATCACCGGGTCCAGCTTGCCCTGGCGCGCCGCCTCCGTCAGGTCGATGGCGTAGCGCTCCAGCGCCTTGTACTTGGACTCCGCCGTGGGGCTATCGACGCGGGCGCCGCCGCGCACCTCCTGCAGGGCGCGGTAGATGCGCTCCTTATCGATGCCGAGGCGTCGCAGGATGCTCGCCGCCTCCCCCTCGCGCTCGTCGGCCATGGCGACGAGGATGTGCTCCACGCCCACGTAGTCGTCCTTCAGCCGCTCGGCCTCGGCGTTGGCGGCCTCCAGCATGCGCACGATGCGGGGCGTGGTGTAGATCTGCACCACGTCGTAGGCCAGCCTGGGCGCGGCGGACAGCGCCTTGGCCACGGCGTCGCGCAGCCCCGCGACGTCCACCTTCAGGTGCTCGAAGATCGCCGGCGTGATCCCCTTCTCGTACGTGAGCAGCGCCATGAGGACGTGCTCCACGTCCCACTGGGAGTGGCGCTCCTTGCGCACCAGCTCCTGGCTGGCCGCCAGCACCTCCTGCGCCCCTTCTGTGAACCTGTCTTGTCTCATCATTGTTGTCTCACCTCAAACTCTGCCTGTCATTCTGAGCGCCGACCACGCCCGCGCGCGGGCCAGCGCACCTTCGCGAAGGAATCTGGGGTGGGGCAGGCCTCCGCGCGCGTGGCGACCGTCGCTTCCGTGAACCTGTGTTGTCGCATCATGTTCGCTTCACCTCACACCGGTTCGTTCAGGTTCTCTCGGGTATATGGTAGCTTGCGATCCGTCAGGTGCGATTTCCACCAACTTGTCGCCCCACAGGAATCGGCGGTTATCCAGATCATAGATGCCAAACCCCGCCTGTTGTAGAGTGATTAGCACCTCCACAAATAGGGTGATTAGAGTCCGGCGACCCTTCTGTCCGGCGTCTAGAACGATCACGCCCTTGTGCTTCTTAGGCACGGTACCCACTTGAATCCACCCCTTGTCCCGGCTAACCAGCACCCACTCCTTCAGCAGGCCTCGGAACTTATGGTCTCCCGCTCCCGGGTGGACGTCCTTCACTGCCAACGTCTTGTAGCCCTTGTACAGAGCATAGTCAGCGAGCTCCGCCGGCACGTCCTCGTCGAACAGGAATCCAGGCTTCTTGGGCTTCTTCACCTCTCTACGTGCCATGTTCGCTACCCTCTGCAACCGCCGGCAGCACCCGATCTCGGTACGACTGCAGCTCCTGCCGCAGGCGCTCCATCTCCGCCTCCATCTGGCGCAGTCGCTCGTTCATGCGGATGATCACCTCCACGCCGGCCAGGTTCAGGCCCAGGTCCTGGATCAGCCGCTGGATGTGGCGCAGCCGCGCCACGTCCGACTGCGAGTACAGCCGCACGCGCCCCCGCGAGCGGCCCGGCTGGATCAGCCCGATGCGCTCGTAGTGGCGCAGGCTCTGGGCGTGCAGCCCCACCATGCGCGCCGCCACGCTGATCACGAACAGCGGCTCGTCTTCCTGGTCTCGTGTGTTCACCATGTCACGTCACCCTTGGATTGCAGGCGTTCGGCCGGGCACCGGCCCCCGTAGGGGCGCAGCACACGCGTCTGACCGACGACTTCCGGAAGGCGGGCGATCGGTAGGCATCGAACAGCATTGCTTCGGCGCGCATGCTGCGCCCCTACATCCCGCCGTGCCCGGCCGCTACGGCTCACACCAGTGGCCATTACCCCTTCGCTCCCGCCTTTGCGCCGCGCCGCTCCTCGCGCAGCTGCTCGAACAGCTTGCGCTCGCGCTCCGAGAGCTTCTCCGGCAGCACGACGCGCACCCTGGCCAGCAGGTCGCCGTGGCCCTTCGCCTTGCCGTCTAGGTGCGGCATGCCCAGTCCGGCCAGGCGGATGGCGCGCCCGTTCTGGGTCAGCGGCGGTATCTTGAGGGCGACGCGCTTGCCGCCGATCGTCTGCACCTCCACCTCGCCGCCCAGGACAGCGTCCTCGATAGGCACCGCAACCTCCGTGACCAGGTCGTCGCCCTTGCGCTCGAAGCGCGGGTGCGGGCGCACGGTGACGACAACGTAGAGGTCGCCGCGGGGGCCGGACGGACCGCCTGAGCTGCCTTCGCCGGCCAGGCGAACGCGCGTGCCGTCGCGCGCGCCGGCGGGTATCTTGACTTCCAGCCGCTTGGGGCGCAGGGTGGCGCCCTGGCCCTGGCAGACGTGGCATACCGCGCCCGCGATCTGGCCGCGGCCGCTGCAGGTGGCGCACGGCTCCTGGCTCTGCAGTTGGAGCGTGCGAGTAGTCCCCGCATAGGCCTCTTCAAGGGATATCTCGGTAGTGTACTCCACGTTCTGGCCGCGCATGGGCCCGCGCTGGCGCGCGCCACCGCCGAACAGGTTCTCCAAGACACTCTCGAAGCCGCCGCCCTGGCGGCGCAGCAGCTCACCCACGTCGAACTGGAATCCGCCTGGGGCGGACCAGCCGCCGGCGGCGCCGGCCTTCTGCTGCGCCTTCTCGAACGCCTCCGCCTGCTCCCACTGGGCGCCGTAGCGGTCGTACTTGGCGCGCTTATCAGCGTCGGACAGCACCTCGTGGGCGCGGTTGATCTCCTTGAACCGCTCCTCGGCGGCCTTATCGCCCGGGTTCACGTCCGGGTGGTGTTTGCGGGCGAGTCGCCGGAACGCCTGCTTGATCTCCTTCTGGGAAGCGCTCCGCTTCAGCCCCAGGACTTCGTAGTAGTCACGCGCCATGGCGTGTTCATTTTAGCTCCGCAGGTCGCGCCTGTCAAACAGCGCTCGAAGCAATATTGATAGTCAGAGTATCATGTTGTTTGATAGGAGAGAGCTGCTGCCATGATCATCCGCGGTTGGAAAGGCCAAGTCCCGCGCCTGGCCTCTTTGCGTTGACACCCCGCTCGGTAGGGGCGCCGCTTGCCGCGCCCAGACGACGGCCCGCTGGAGTCCGTAAGTCAGGGCCCCAGCCCTGACCAGGTCAGGCCGCGACGACCTTGCCCAGCTCCTGGCGGTTCAGCGCGCGGTCCAGGTTGCGCGCCGTGTGGATCAGGGCGATGTGCGTGAACGCCTGCGGATAGTTCCCCAGGTACTCGCCGTTGGCGGGGTCTATCATCTCCGAGTAGAGGCCTAGCCGATTGCCGTAACCGATGACTTTCTGGAACAGCTCCCGCGCCTCCTCCACTCGGCCCGCAGCGACGAGGCTGCCGGCCAGCCACAGGCTGCACATGGTGAACGTCCCCTCCTCGCCCGGCAGCCCGTCTACGGACTCCTCCGGCAGGTAGCGGTGCAGCAGCCCGTCCACGGCCAGCGTGCTGCGGATGCTGTCTATCGTGGAGTTCATGCGAGGATCGTCGGCGGAGAGGAACCCTACCATCGGAATGAACAGCAAGCTGGCGTCCAAGTTGGGGCTGCCGTAGTACTGCACGAAAGAGCGTCGCCGCCGGCTCCACCCCTTCTCCAGGATGTCACGCCTGATCAGGCCGCGCATCTTGCGCCAGCGATCGTAGTCCACCGGGCGCTTCAACGCCCGCGCCAAACGCAGCCCGCGATCAACAGCCACCCAGGCCATGAGCTTGGAGTAGGTGAAATGCTTCGGCTCCGTGCGGAACTCCCAGATTCCGTTGTCCGGGCGGTGCCAGTTGCGCAGCGCCCCCTCCACCAGACACTCCGCCAGATTCCACAGCCCATCGTCGACGGCGCCGCCGGCGCGATGATAGGAATCGAAGGCCAGCAGGACCTCCCCGTAGACGTCTAGCTGGAACTGGTGGTAGGCGGCGTTGCCGACGCGCACCGGGCGTGAGCCGCGATACCCCTCCAGATGCTGCAGGGAGTACTCGGTCATCTCCCCGTCGGCCTCGTGGCCGATGCGGTACAGCGAGTGCAGCTCGCCGTCATCGCTGCACAGGGCCAGCGTTGCCATCCACTCGATGAAGGGGCGGGTGTAGGAGGTGTGGCCCAGGCGGTGAAAGACATCCATGGTGAAGGCGGCATCCCGCAGCCAGGAGAAGCGATAGTCCCAGTTGCGCTCCCCGCCTATGCGCTCCGGTAGGGACGCGGTGACGGCGGCGCAGACGGCGCCGGTGGGCACGTAGAGCAGCAGGTGCAACGCCAGCATGGAGCGCTTGACCAGCTCTTCCCAGCGGCCGGCGTACTGCCAGTCGTGCGCGACGAATTGCCAGAAAGCCTGCGTCTTGCCCAGCCAGCCATAGACGTCGTAGTCCTCGATCGCCACCGGCGAATCGTCTTGCCAGCGCAGGAGAAAGGCTGTCCACTGGCCGGCGGTCATTCTAAAGCGAGAGCGGACAACGCTGTCCTCGAGTTCCAGCGGGACGCCTGACGAGAGCGAGATGCAGTCATTACCCTTGCGGGCGACGGCCACGCGACCCTGGACCGATAGCTCAGTTCGGTTACGAGCGTAGTCCAGCCGTGGCTCGAACAGCAGCTCCATGTCAACCTGGCCGCGCTGGCAGCGCACCAGGCGCACTACCTCATGCGCACAGTCCGTGATCTGGTCGCTTACCGGCATGAAGTCGGTGACGCTGACCGAGCCGGACGGCGTCGTCAGGTCGGTGACCAGGACGTTGCTCTCCGGCAGGTAGCTGTGGTGGCGGCTGAACTCCCCGACAGGCCTGATCTGGAAGCGGCCACCCTTCTTCTCATCCAGGATAGCGGCGAAGACGCTGGGGGAATCGAAGCGCGGAAAACAGAGCCAGTCGATAGAACCGTCGCTGCCAACGAGCGCGGCGGAGTGCATATCGCCGATGACGCCGTATTCGCTTATGGGCTTATATGCCATCCTCACACCCCGGGTAGCAAGCGGGACCATCCAATTTCAATATAGTTAACGCCCAAGCTATATGGAAGTTAAGTTAACGGGAATACTCGGTAAACAGTCAAGTCAGGCGGTAAGCCGAACTGGGCGATTACACGCCGCCGCTCAGGGGTTCACGAAATCCATCAGGTACCAGGCGCCGCCCCGGAACCAGGTGAGATGGAGGTCTTGGGCCTGCGGCGGGATCAGATCCAGGGGTGGAGGCTGAGAGTAGGCGAATTGTAGTTTGAGGAGGAGCCTGCTAACCAGGGGCAGGCGCCTGTCGGTTGGTAGGCCGGGGTCGCAGATGACGATCCTGGCGCCGGGGCGCGCGACGCGCATCATCTGCTGGATAGCGCCGCTTTTGTCGCCGAACTCAGCGAGGCCGCCGAAGTGGAACACAGCGTCGAAGGTGGCCTCTGCGAAGGGGAGGCGGGAAGCCTCGCCCTCGATGAGGTCGGCCTTGAGCTTGCGGCGGCGGAGCTTCAGCCGGCACCTTCTGAGCATGGCGGGCGAGATGTCCAGGCCAGCGAGCCGGCCCAGCGGTCCTACCCGCTCCGACATCAGGGGCAGGTTGGAGCCGGTGCCCACACAAACCTCCAGGACACGCTGGCCGGGCTTCAGTTCCAAATGACGGACGGCCTCCCGCCGCGACTTCAGATCAGAGGTTCCGCGCAACAGCGCCGCGATCCCTTGGCTCCAGTCGTAGAAGGGGGCGTAGCGCTGGTAGAAGCTGCGCGATCGGCGCTCGCTGTCGCCCATGTCTGCGATGACCCTACCCCCGTGGCAGCCCCAGGCCCCGGATCGCCGCTACGCCGCGCATGATCTCGCTGGTGCCGCCACTTCTAGTCGCGACCGGCAGTAGCAATAGCCTTGGAATCTCCTTCGTATAGAAACTCGGGGCTCAGGTCTGCACCGTTCGGCCAGACCACCGTCCCGAGCTCCATATCGACACTCGCTTTCCGGAACATCTCGGGATCGCGGAGGGGCTGAAACATCTCCCCGAATAGGAGCGGCTCGACATCAACCCGGCGGCAGGTCCCGTCAGAAAAAGTGATGTTGAGAATGTACGGCTCGACCGCGTTTACCTCGGTAACGACCTGTATCATAGGCATGCTCGGAATCAATCGAGGGGTGCAATCCGCTGCAGTCGAGCGTGCTCACGCGCTCGCTGCCAGTTGTCCGCTAGCTCCGCCTGATGTATCGCCGCCCACTCGAATACCAGACCCATTGCCCTCCGTGGCAATCCCCCGGCGAGTATCTCTACCGGCGCGATCCCCACCAGTGCGCGGTGCTCGCCGTAGATCGCATGAAAGTGCGCCGGTTCATGGTCATTGTAGAACATCGCGATCAAGATTCCATAGAACTCTGATATCCTCGGCAACCTCGATCCACCTACCCCCTCGGCAACCCCAACCCCCGGATAGCCGCCACGCCGCGCATGATCTCGCTGGTGCCGCCGGCGATCGTCTCCGCCACGCTCAGCTGGTAGTAACGCTCCATGCGTCCCCTGATCTGCGCGTACTTGCTCTTGGGGTGCAGCTGCCCGTACAGCCCCAGCAGCTCGATGCCGCCGCGCGCCAGCCGCTGCCCCAGCTCCGACGAGAACAGCTTGGCGATGGTCGCCTCGTAGTTGGGGATCTTGCCCGCCTGCTGCAGGGACGCCACGCGGTAGCTGAGGAACTTGGCGATATCGATCTCGATCCCCACTTCCGTCAGGCGGTGACGGATCTCCGGCCGCGCCTCGACGAATGATGGTTGCTGGCGCGCGAACCGCATCAGGTCCTCCCACCAGCGACGCGCCCGCGCCGAGCCGGCGATGGAGGAGCGCTCGAAGTCTAGGGCCACGGCCAGCTGGTACCAGCCCTGGTTCTCCTGGCCCACCAGATAGCTGACGGGGATGCGCACGTCCTCCAGGAACACCTCGTTGAAGCCGTGCATGCCCGCCATGTTGACGAGGGGACGAATGGTGATCCCCGGCGAGTCCATGGGCATCAGGAACATGCTG